>QKMY01000021.1 GCA_003242895.1 Candidatus Margulisiibacteriota bacterium | reverse complement strand
AAGATGCTTAAAAACTATAGCAGCCTGTTCACCTGGAGAATCTTTATGGAATAGGATTAGAGAGTCTATCTTGTTAGGGACTAGCTTCACTATATCTCTCAGCAATTGTGACATTTGTATGTTGTTGAGATTAAGCATATTTAAAACCAACCACAATTCTTCAGCATAATAAACAAGATCACTTTTAACAGGGGTAAGCTTGGCAGCGATGACAAACAAAGCACTAAATAAAAGAAACTTAAAATAATCTTTTGCGTTAGGTTGGAAATACCTGTCACAATAATTCCCGGCTTTAATATAGTGCTCAACAGCAAACTTGATACTAGAAGGAAGCTGCGCTATTTTATCCCGATGTTTTACCTTAGTGCTTACCAGCAGACTCAAAGTGATCAGTAATAGTGCTGCCAGATGTGCCTCATTCGCCTTCAAAGCATATTTAAGCTCCAGCAACAAGGCTTCTTTGACAAATCCATTACTTAAGAGAGTTATTATGCTTCTTGATTTTCTTTCCGAATCTAGTGCACCAAGAAGAACAATATTTTTGGCCGCAACTACTGAATGCTTATCACATACATTAATCAATCTGGAAAGCGCTAGTGAACTCCCGGCAGGTGAAAGAATTATTGTATTTAACTGTTTATCTCTTAATTGGTTAATAGTATCTACATCTTGCATACTGATATATCCGATTTCACCCAAGGCTTCGGTAGCGTTAAAAATACCTTGTTCAGATAGTTTAATTAGTACGGGAATTGCATCCTTAGCAGCTGGACCCATTTCGCCTAAAGCCTTTACGGCTCGTTCCTTTTCCAACCCATAACCATATTTTAAGTCCCTTATTAATTCCTTAACCTTACGATCAGTCGCAGCGTCCACACTCGCCACAATTACTGTAGAGGGCATTTTGTCTTGTGGTGAAGCATTTGCCGGGGTTATGTAGGACGCGAACAATGCAGATGTCAGTGCGAGTGAATGAACAACCTTTCTGAAAATAATGTTTTTCTTAGCTTTGGCAGCTTTTTCAGCAATAATTTTTTTATACATATACGTACACCCCTTGTAAATAGATTCTGTTATCTGCCTATATGGCAATTACGAGAAAAAAAGATAATGTTCTAGTAAGTTATCGCAGTAAAACTAAAGGAATTTCACATTTGTTTATTATTATTTTTAGATATTAACAAAGAAAGATAACAGATATAATCAATTATAGAGTCTTAACCCGCTATTTCTCCCTGACAGAAGGCACGACAAAGGCTCCATATAATACAGAAGAATTGAAAAGTTTTATAATGAGGTTATGATAGTGTTGCCAACAGATACGTACCTGATTGTTTTCTCCAGAATTGGAGAAAACACACCCGGCACATTGCCCTTTGAGAATTAGGTCGCTGCTCCCTTCGGGTAGAAAGAGGCGGCTCACCCACCGAAAGTATCTGCATGCAGCGGTGAGGCTCAATTCTCTAAAAGAGTTATAGAAGCGGCTGCCTTAGCTGTAGCTCTATATATTCTTTTCGTTTTCTCAGACTTTCACTTAACGGAAATTGCTTAAGACCATCTTCAGCTGCCTGCTTTGCTTGTTCCAGCTGTTTTAGCTCCTGAAAACAGGTTATCTGATCAATAAAATCTTTTTCACTGGCTATTCCTGCTTTTATTAATTGGGATATGAATGATACCGCAGTCCGAAAGGATTTTTTCTTGATAGCTCTCACAGCGCCTTCCCTGAGATATTTTTCAGCAAGTAAGGGATCTTCCGTCGAGAACTGCTGATGAGCATTCTCAATCTTATGGTCAAAATATTTATAGAGATATTCAGCTTTTTCTTGTCTGTTATCTTTGATAACTCCTAGTTCGAATTCCTTTTTCATAAACTGCTTATGCACCTTATTAGTCATACTTAAGATGTTTTCCGGCAAAGCAATATCAGCCGAAATTGCATAAGCTCCCATCATTTTGAGAATATTGAGCGCATCGTCATCAGATATGCCGGTATCGAGCTGAAGCTGCTCCAGATCATTGTTTATCTGACGCAGAAAGTCTTCACTCTTCTTAGTTGTATCATGAATTGTACCAAAACTATTTGTGTGCGTGAGCATAAAACTGATGATCCCGGCTGATTTGGCAGATAATCCGCCTTTCGTAATTTCTTCGGCCGTCAGTTTATTTTTGTTTTCTATCTGTCCGTCTTTCTGTTCTGTGAGCTGATTAAAAAGAATAAAAGCAGAAAAAATTGACTTGAGCTCATTGCTATCGGCAAAACCATCGATAGCAAGCTGTTCAAGATAACTTTGTTCCCCTTCGACTATTGACTTACACTTAGTACCTCGCTCAGCAATAGCCTGCGCATTTTTGACCTGAGCTATAATCTCTTTGCGTACTTCGTTTTCATCTATTTCTTTGGATATTTTTATTAAGGTATCAGCTGACGATTCCTTAAATCGGTCAAAACCTTGATCCCATAACGCGCTAAAAGCATATGTCGGATCTTTTATCTTAACTCCGAAATAATAGCTTTTCAATGCTACCCAATCGGATATTGGATTTTCCTGACCAACGCTGGAAGGAAAAGCTTTTTCATTCAATGTTTTCTTAAACTTTCTTGCCAGGTACTGAGGCTTTGGCAGAGAATCCATTAGGTAATACAGAACTCCGACCCCAACAAGAGGACCCAGTGTGCTAAAAATCCCGATTACCACTCCGGGCGCGATGGCAGCAGCTGACATTGTCATGGCGATGACTGATGAAACAGCCGTATATCCTAGAATCCCTATCAATTGACGAGGAATACCGTTAAGACCGTGATTAGGTGATGATTTGGTAGCACCAAACAAACGGACTGACTTTGCAGCATACTTGAATTTAGGGGAAATAAGCTCATATTTAGCGTAAGATCCCTCTTCCTGAAGCATTTTGTCTATTCGGTCAAGTCCCTTCTGGTTATCGAATATCCAGTACAGAAGTGAAAGGTCAAAGGCGTTCTGAGTCCATCCCCTACCTATATTCGAGGCGAATTTGGTAAGCAGGTTAGTAGCCGCAATTGTCTCCAGGACCATCATAGTTCTCATTAATCCAATCGGATGATCCCGGAACATATTAACAAACGGGATTCGGTCTTCAAGCTCCACCACCTGCATTTCTTTAGTCTCACCGGTTGACGGAGTGGACGGATTAAATGCGTCTGAAGGAAAGTTGTCAAAATAGCGGGATTTCTTTAGTCCATCTGCCGCCAGTATCTGGCTTAAAAGGTTGGGGTTAGCAAGGATAAAATCTGCTTGTTTCTGAGTATACCCTTCCATTGTCAAGAACTTGGTCTGTGTATATTTGCTCAGCTGCATATTAGAAACTGCCATAATAGCCATGAGATGTACGAAATTATAGACATTCGAGCTGGCTGACTCATTATCTATATTAAAATGGTCCTTCCCCAGGTTCATAGGTACAAAAGGTATTATTGATGCATCATAACCTAAGTAGAGATGAAGTGCAGGATATACAAGTAACCTAATTAGAAAAGAATAGACATAGTTGACCATGTTAATCGTTTGGAGATGCTCAGAAATAGTTTTCTTCTGCGCATTATCATGGATCTTTGCTTCATGCTGAGGTACAGCACCGGAGGCAATCCACCGTCCGAAACGGTATATCTTACCTCGCATACCTGTCTCTTTGGGATTGCCGCCGTCAGATCTTCTGATACCGTCAGAAATCCGGTACAAGGCCATTGTCACGGCCTTAAGCGCAGAGTCTTCCAGTGAATACTTGTATTTTCTCCAGACAGTAACCTCACCGAATTCACCACCGCGATCAAAGGGATCCTTTTTAGCCATCTCATAGACTTTTTGCTGTAAAAAAGTATTATTGAAGAATACAGGATCATCATATTGAATCTTGACCGATCCCCTGGCAATTTTATTTACACCTGCGGCTAATGCTTTGACGCCTTTGATATGACTAAAAAATTTGTTAGCGCTTGCCCATCCCATTGCATGCTTGGTCCGGTTGAACATGCCCTGTTCTTTCCATTTCCTGGTAGCCATCATAGCGGAAAGAGCCCCGGTAATTCCCCAGGCTATTTCATTAGATAACAGACTGGTAAAAGAAAAACCTGCCATTGGAGGAAATAAGGCTGTCCCTAAAATATAAATAGAAAAGCCCAGGAAAGCTCCTGCACCATAATAAGCAACTTGCCCAGCGTTAGCTCTCACAAGTTTCCATCTTTCGCTAATTTCAGCTTGTTTTTCTTTGAGCTCAATATTTTTATTAATGTAAGACTTAATAAGCGGAATTAATCCATTACCCTTGTCAAAATATGCAGTTCTCTCAAGAATATATTTAAATCCTTTCCAGAAAGGCACGCCAATAGCTACCGCAGCACCATAGGAAGGCAACAATCCCGCTGCCATGATTGCCATAGGCACGAAGAAGAATGGGACAGCAAAATCACCTAAGAATCTTCTTAATACAGTATTTATTCCACGCCCCGCCATTTGTTGCAGCCGATTATTCTGATCATCTGTCAAATTATTGGGGTCAAGAGATTGCTTTAGCTTATAGGAACTAAACCGAAAAATTGATAGATAATCAAAATTTGCGATTTTAGGAATAACTTTAGAAGTTGTCGTAACCGGATGCAACATAAGATTAAGTAAAAATCCGAAAGGACTAACTGCAATATCCCAATACTTGATCATTGCTTTATTCAAAATCGAGTTCTGCCCAAATTGGCTGCTTTCCAAATAATTGGTAGACTGGGCAATACCAATAGTTCCCCTCACCAGATTGTGGTTATAACATCCTGCGTGGAAGGACGCCGCACGTGTAGTATCCGGAGCCCCTTTTGCAGTAAATGTATGGTTAAAGGTTGTCTGAGGGATCTCATCTGCCCTTCCCATTTCGCCTGTATAGTCGTATCTACCTTGAGGTTTCTGGAAAAGGACTATACTGTCATTAAGAACACGTCCCTCTTTATGGCTAATCCCACGGGCCTTGCTCGAAGTTTTCCAACTGGTAAGCGTATCGTCAAAAGGTATTGTCATGTGGTTATCGTTATCTACCGCATCCAACACCTGCGCATTAGTCTTCTTCGTAGGGGTTGTGATATTCCGGTATAGCCAGAAATAATCATGGCGCTCTTCAGTCCATTGGGCCTTCCAATCAGAACGAGCGAAGTCGGTTAGCCGGGCCATCTCTTTGTGAATATGCTCCCCGTTCCGATCTTGTTCTGTAATTTCGTTGAGCCAGCCATATTCATCACCCATCTCTCCCATGTCATAAAGGGCCTTGGCCATCGGATCCCAATGACCATTATTAGACCAGAAAAGAGGCATCATCGAGCTCTTCTCTTCCGTAATTGCGATTCTGGAAGATATATGTGCCGCAACCTGCTTAAGCGTCCGAGGTCTGTTAAATACGGCATATTCACGGGTGATTTTTTTGCCGTGCCTTGATACTTTTTTCATGCCTGCGAAAGAGGCTACGTTTCTGGCAAGTGAAAAATGATCGGAATACTCTTCATGCTTCTCCATCGCGGTACGCGGCTGGATGCGAGCATTCTGTGCTGCCCAATGCGCTTTAGTCCAATTACCGTCGATCCTGAGCGTATAGTTAAGATGCCCTGCAAGGTCCTTCAGTTTCTGAGTGTATTCTTCACTGTGTGATAACCACTCATTAAGCTCAAGAAGCTGTTTACCATCCGTATTAAAAACAGTACAACTGGTATATTCACGCAGATTTTGGTTATTCAACGAAGCAAACCCGGATTCTAAAGATTTGTTAATAAAAGCCATAACGTCTTGTGCGTTATCGGCATCCATATTTGCATACAGTTGTCCTAAGGGTTCAAATTCCTTCTCGATTTCTACTGCTAATTCATTAGCGACGTCGTATAGAGGAGTACCTGTATCCAGCTTCCTGCCAAATTTATGGTTATAAAAAATATGTTGCAGGATACCATTGAGATTCTTTCTATATCGTTGTTCGGTTATTTCAGCTAGTTTTTCCTCAAATTTTGACAATTGAGCTGTGACTTGAGCATTAATATCGTCCGCGAGTATTGCCGAAGGTTTTCCATTCGATTCATTGTCAATAGTGGTCAAGAGAGTATGTACAGCCTTTTGGACAGTCGCAACTTCTTTCTCCGCCGATTTAAGCTCACCTTTAGAATAATTCATTATAATATCTTCAAAATAATCAACATCTTTATCAACCAAAATACCATTTTTGTTTAGTTTTGCCAATTGTGATTGCAATGCGAAATGGGATAAGTTCAAAATAGACAACAATTCTTTTTTAGCCTTTTTCGATAAAGAATAATCGTTGATATATTCTTCCATTTTCGGTTTAAAGACCAACGCCTCTTCTTCTGGGTTTTCGAAGAATTTGCCTAAACTATGCTCAATTTCAGGAATTCTGGCTAAAACTATTGATTTAGAAATAATTCCTGATTCTGCAATTGTTAAATCATTATTTAAATAAGTTAATTTTGCCATTTGTGCTGTAAATGAACTCTGGGATTTTTCCCAAAATGCTAATAATTTTGCCTCTGCCAAAGAAGAGTTGCCGATATATTCTTCCATTTCCGGTTTAAAGACCAACGCCTCTTCTTCTGGGTTTTTGAAGAATTCACCTAAGCTATCCTTAATCTCAGGAACCGCATTGATAAGTAGTAACCTAGAAACAGTCCCAAATTTACAGAGTTTTAATTCTGCCTCAAGCTTTTGTAGTTTCTCTTTACTTTTCTCCAACTCTTTTGAAGCATCCGCTGCGGAAGCACCTGATCCTTTAGCTTTTTTTTCTAATTTCAATATCTCTTTCTTTAATGAATTTATATTATCAGTTTGATTTTCAATCTCTCTATCTAACTTCGCGATATTATCATCTACGGCAGCAATATTCTTTCGTATTTTTGATAGTCCCTCATTTGCCGGTTTAAGATAAAACATGTATGTAAATAAGGATAATTTTTCATCTTTGGCTTTTTCCAGCGCCAAAATGACTTCGGCATATTTAACAGGTTCGATCTTGGCTTTTTCTTGTGCTAATTCCAAATCAATGTCGAGGTCAGCAATATCAGACTGAACTTGCTCATATACAAGATCAAAAACAAGTTGCTTCCTCTTGTAATTAATCTCGGTTAGAGCTTTCTCTTTCCTCGCTATTTCCCTGACCAGATAATTATAGGATATTGTTCCCGTCTTCGTCTCGAATTCTTGCTTCTTTTTATTCGCGCTTATTCTTCTTATTTGAGAATCCAAATCTATAGAATCGTTATCAAGTTTAGCAATACCTTTTTTGAGTGATTTCTTCTGACCTTCTAGTTTCTCCTTTTTAGCTTTCTTAGCAAATAACCGTTGACGCTCTGTAGCCAGAGCTTTGTATAAATTGTCTATTTTTTTCTGAATATCTTGAGAGATCGATCCTGCATCCTGTGTTTTATTAACAGCATCGCTTATTCTGGATAGTAATTCCTCATTACGAGAAAAAGAACCTGTTGAGGTTAATTCGTTATGTATTTCCTTCGCAACCTGCCGGGCTATTTTATCGTTATCATACTTCTGTAGCTCTTCGACTTTTTTGATATCATCAGACATCTTGGCATAGAGATACTGCATCTCTTTGAGTATCTGGGAAGATATCTCTTTCGAACTAATATGGGACCAGTCGCCTTCTATAATCTGCGCCTTAAAGTATTCATTAAGGGCAACATTCATATCATTAAGAGAAAAGTCTGACTTACCTTTTTTCTCCTGGTAATTTATCAGAATCTTCTTTGCTTTTGCAAAATACTGATTGTCCTCATATATTTGGTAATTCTTATTCTTAGCTTCAAAATAGAGTTCTCTCAATGCAAATGCGATACCCTCCATCTCACCTAACGCATAATGTCGGATAGCGATCTCATCAGCCAACTCTACCAGCCTATGTTCAATTGTTTTATAATTATACTTAGGGCCCATACCGGCAGCATTGCGCAGGCTCCAGCCTTTTCTCATTTTTCCGGAACCCTGGTAAACATCTCCACCGGCAAGTCCCCAGGACCTTACGATCTCTTTGGCTGCTTCTTCTGGTTGTTGTTTCTTGTTCGTAATACGGTCGATCAAGTCAAGCATAAACTGTTCAGTATCAATGCCTAACTCATCCTTGATCGCAAAATCATCACCTTCGAATACAATGGCACTGGTAATAAACTCTTCAGCCTCTTTTTCCAGATCAGGGGGAATAAATAAGATACCTTTGTGCTCCTCCAGCGCCGTTTCCAGGACTTCGCCCATAAAGACCGAAGTCTGGACGTTACGCTCACGGCCGATAAGCGCACTGGACTGCGCGCTGCCTTTGCTTCCGGCACCTTCAGCGTAAAAATCCACATCAAATATATGTAATTGTACAATCGGGGCTTTAATTATTTCGGAGCGTATATCATCGGCCATTTCATTAATACGATCTTCGTCACTTGCTGCTTTGGAGAGACGGACCTCATCCGAAAGACCACGGTTAATCAAATTTTCTTTGGTATCCTTGGAAAAATTATGATCCATTCGACCGATCACTTCTGCCATTATTTTCGACTTTAGTTTCTGTAAATGTTTGGAGAGAGCTTCTATCACGGCTTCGTTTACTTCTTTTTTGTCAGATAGAAACTGATAGGTATACTCAATGAGTTGCAGGTCCATTGCCGGATCAATGCGATTGTTAAACCGGTCTACGGTATCGATTTTTATACGGTCATAGATCTTTCTGATTTTATCCTGCTCGCTGGATACACCTTTAATACTGTCAATATGCTCGAACAGAGAATCCCTTACCGCTCTAGCAGAAGTTCTTATGCTTTCATTCCCGCTATTGTTAATCAGGTCCTGCGTAAGCTTAAAACTCTCCAACCAAGCCTTCATGGCCTTAATCTGAATAATCCGTTGTTCTTTATTCGTAAGTGCGATACGTTTTTCTTCTTGTGATCGCGCATTGGCATCTGCTTCCTGGTAGTCAGTCTCTGCCTGATCGGTTACATACTTAATATAATTATCAATATGGTTAGCAACACTGTCTTTATTTTTGCCAAAAATATCCGTATGGTCCTTCCAGATTGCTCTCTTACCAAGAGATTGATTCTCAAGTACCAGATCTCCACCTTGCATAATGGCCCAGACTACACTCTGAAGTTTTTCGAAAGAAAACAGAGAATCAGAGAAGAATCTAAACTGTTCATTTCTCATTGCAGAGAAATCTTTGTTCTTATCAAAAGAACGATTACATCTACCAATGTTAACAGCATATTCGAGACTCTGTACAATACCCTGGATCATTGATTCATAATTCTTACCCAGTCCATCCAGAACATCCAATTCCTTTTTAATCTTAATATATGTAACTCGTTCTTTTTTTGATAATTGGGAACTAGCTGCCTTATTGCTGCGTTCGCTAAGTGCCTGGCTTATAATGCGGGCATAATCAGCCCCATGCTCGGCACTTACCGTGAAAACAAGGTTATTGCCTAGTTTATCGGTTACTTCAACTTTTTCACCAGTAAGAGATAGTTGCACCCCTTCAGCTGCTTTAACCAAGTCTCCCTTCATAAGACCAATAGAAGAAGCCGTTTTAAGAATAGTATACACCTGGTCCATATCTATCTTTTTCATTACTAAAGGAGAAAACTTCTCTTCACCCTTAAAAGTCTCTTTACTGTCAGCTGTTATCTTATCGGTTAGCGTGCCATTCGGTGTAATATAGGCAGCTTCAATTAAAGCATCCCATATATCTTTTTTCTCATCTCCAAAAGACTCAAAAGACGATCGGGTAACAAATCCGTTATGTAACGTCACTAGTATTTTTTCTGCTATCGAGCTATATACCATTCGGTTGATATCGTCATCTTCAGAATATTTTGAATGATCTTGTGCAGATATGAGACTGGAGATCGTATCGACATTAGGCAGCAGCATTTTTTTCTCCAGGTTATCACGTTGGGCAAATAATACATTCCTGCGCCGAACTTCTTCATCTGAGCTATTCGAATTAACATGGGCGGTTAGTCCTTTAATTTTATTCTTGAGATCAAGCATTGTTGTCTTGTATTGTTGATTTGCTTCATATGCCCCATTGCTAAACTCATAGGTTTTGATTCCGCCAATGACTGATTCTTTTTTCACAACCCTGCATTTGTCAGCAACTAGTTTTTGTGCTATCTCTTTAACGGTATCGTTGCCGTGTCCAATATATTGTTTAAGGCTCCCGGCACCCCGGCGGCGCATGATCTGTACATCCAGAAAAGTCTCCACTGCGATGCTGGCTGCCTGTTCCGTCAACCCTTGTATAGACCCGGCCTCAAGGTTTTCTTTATTCTCCCGGCTAACTCCTTGCAATGTCTTGATAAGCTTTTTGATAACACCATTATCAACTTTGATAACAACATCATCAACTTTGATTTCTCGTAATGCAGCTTCCAGCGCTTTCTTGTTAGCATGAGTTACTGAAAGAATTATACGTGCTTCCACCTGGTTATTACTTTTATCAACTGTAATAATTCCTGAGTTCACCAACTTATCCCACACTGCAGCAGCTTGTTTATCATTATTCAGGATATTATTAAAGGTGCTTTTCGTAACGCCGCCCTGATAAATTTTCCAATAAAAACCGGAAGCTATATCGGTCAGATTTTTGTTAGCTAATTTTTCCCATTCCTGATCGATGTAATATCTGATTTGATCAAAATCAAGTTTTTTGGCATTTGCTAAGCCCCTGAATACATCCGAGACACCTCTGATCTCTTGGCGAATGGCATTGTGCTTTCCGGGTTCATCATCAGTGCCAATTGCATTTATGAAAGCCCCTATAGCCTCATAATCTTCTTTGATCAGCTCGAGTTTCCCCATCTCTTTTCCAAACAGGTGCGCCAGCATTGCATTCTCATTATCGAGGAACCGCCTATCCCACAACTCGCCCATAAGCAGCCGTATCATATTCTCATAATGAGAGGCCCTGTTTATTGTTATCGGAAGCACATAGCCATATTTTCTCAAAATTTTCACAGCTAATCTATTCTCTTGCTTAGACAGTTTATTAAGCTGAAGCCTGTTATCGTCAAAACCACCGGATAGGCTTTTATCATTTGTATTCAGTAAGCCGTTTAGTTCAGTAATTAACGCTTTCCAATCAGTTCCAGGCATAAAGTCAAATTTGCGGAACAACTCTCCTTCGGTAACAAGAATGCCATCCTTATTTTTTAAGGCGTCAGGGTTGGAGGTATTGATCGGCATAACAGCATATAGCTCGTCACAAGGATTGAACATCTTAATAGGTCCTTTGCCTTGATCCTGAGCCATAACATTCAGGAGGGCCTGTTCGATAAAAGAAACAAACTCGACAAACCTTTTATCTACGGAGTCTTCTTGGGAAGCTGCTGAATAGAAGGTTTTATTAAGCGCAGAAATTGTTTCCGTATTAAGCAATTTCTTAAATTCTTTCTGTTGTCCTTCGCTCAGCAGAGAATATCCGGCGAACATTTCAAGGTTCAGGATATTTCCAAGCCCTTTCAACCCATCAGCAACAAGATCAAACTTATTTTTTTCATTAAATTTACCGTTATTCATTAAGTCATTACTGCCGGCAATAACCTCGTCAGCTTCTGTATTGATAAAATAAAATGTTATTGACTCCAAGCTTATACGGAGAGCAGCTTCATTATCCGCATCGAACCCGGAATTAGTTAAGATCACTTTTAATTGGTTATTAATTGGGGCCCATTTTTTGTCTAAGCCCTTGATTTCGTCATATTCATCAATCAGACCTCTGTTTTCCCTGATGACTTTAATTAGCTCCTTGACTTTTTCTTCGGACAACACACCTATAAAGCTGTTAGCTGATTGATTAATGATATCCTTGACTTGGTCTTCATTCAGTGTACACTTGATTTGTGCAATTGCATTTTTCACTCTGGAAGTAAGACCGTTTAATCCCGAGAAATTAAATTCTCTCATTATTCGTTGCTTGTCTTCCATATAAGCTTTTTGCAATACTTCAATTAATTCTTTCAGTTTTTGTGGGGGATTATCTACTGCTAATTTATCAATGGCTTCCTTAGTAACTGTCGGTTTAAAAACCAGAACATCCGCTTCAATATTTTCAAATAGCTGTTCGATAACACGTTTGTGTTCAGCATATTTAGATAACAGAGGTGCACTTTCAAGTGGCCCCAATTTCAGAAGTTGGTTACGGAACTGCTCCCAGTGATAAAGCACTGAATTAAAAAGATTACAATCACGTGTTTCACTAACGCCGCGATAATCTCCGTCAGCATAGTTTACGTAAGCCATGTGGTCTTCAATATCCAGCAAATAACTCTGTATCTGTTTTTCTTTATCCGCTGTGTCCAGTTCTACGTAATCTTTATTTGCCTTTTTAGTTATCTCATTGATCTGTCGTGCATTTGACTCTAAGACTCTTAAGATTTCTTCGGACTTCTCTTCACTTACGTAACCAAGTATCATCGCAGCTTGTTTAAACTTCTCGATTGCAATATATAGCTTGTTATCATCGACTATTTTAAATACGGCTTTTTCTATTATTAGGGCAACTTGGTCTGCGGTCCGGTCAATATCAGTATCTGCAGTAACTATACTTTGCACATCAGATGCCATTTCACCAAAAACCTCGTAACTAAAATCCTTTGCTTTTAGCAAAGCTCTGATTGATCCTTTAAAAGCTTTACCCAATGATGGTGTGGTAGTATTTTCATAATTATCGAGAATAGGCTTCAAGCTAGCCACAATTGATGACTTTACCGATCCGAACCGGGAAAAATGTGACTCGGTCAAATATCCTTTTTTAATATCAAGGATTGTTTTCCCATTAAGCAATTGTTGACTTACTTCTGAGAGATTCCCAGGAGCAATAACACGTTTGTACACTTCCCGACGAAATTTTTTCGCGAGCGCTTTGGCGTAGATAGGATCGATGCCTTTGGTCTGCCATAAACGCGGCAACAGTGATGCTGCTTGAGCCTGGAGCTTATCTGAACTTTTACCGGTGATCATTGCGTTAACCCAAGCAGTAGGCTTCCAGCTGTTCCATATCTTAGCGTGTTCCCCTGACTGCTTGACACAATAATCAACTAATATTTGGTCATGGAGCTGTAATTTCAGGGTATAATCAATTCGTGCTCCGTTAACAGACTCTTTCGGATCAATTGTTTTGCCGCCAATAACCTCGCTCGTGATCTTTTCATTAAGCACATCAAGCAAATACTGGAAATCATTCCGGGAGATCTTCTGCGTAATGTTGGGTTCGCCGGCTTGCGCAACCAGAATGGATTCCAATTTCTCATCAAAAATATCCTGCTCATAGAATTCCTCTAAAGATGTCGAATTCACTATTGACCGCATGTTGTTTTCAAGGGCCAAAACTATTCGCTTACATGTCTTCTTGATCTCAGATTCATCAGCAAGCCCCTTATCTCTGAGCCGTTGAGGCAACCGCTTTGCAGCCTCTCTAAGAACATCTTCAATAATCAGGGACCCTTCTTTGTGACTATCTACCCCGGCAAACTTTTGTTTGAATAATCTCCAGTAATTACCTGCACTGACACGACTATTCTCATCATAGCCAAGTTCTTCGTCCTGTATAATAGAATGCAGAACAGTGTTTGCAGTGTCCTTAATAATATTTGGCGCAGCCAAACTGCCGGACAACTGCCAGAGCGCCCAATTATCTCCCTCGCGATTTTCTTTCTCTCCATAGCCTGCATATCGGGATTCGTCCATCAATTCGAACAATTCCTGTGCGGCATCCCTGTTATTAAGACGTATAGCTTTGATCAGATTATCTACGGTAGATGGCTGTGTTTTCAGAATTAGCTGATCCTTAGAAATAGAATAGGTACCTAGCAGATCTTTCCAGATAGTGTCAAAGCTGGCCCCAAGTCCGGCTGTATCCAGGATCTGTCTTACCTTGTTCATATCGACCGGGGCAAAATCAACTGTAGCCTTTAGGTATTCATTATCTTTATCCTTAAATAAGGGCCTGATCAGCCGCTCAATTGCTTTCGTCCTAATATCAAATCCGTTCAGGATATCCCAACATGCCTGGTTAGGAAATGCCTTGGCTCCGACACCGCCAGTCTGGGCTATCAGCTTCTTATGAGGCCCATAATGGATACGTGAACGCATAAAGTTAAATACGGTATAAGCAAAACCACCGCCGAACATCAGGTTGATGTCAGCAACAGACATTCGTTCATTAAAATCTTTATTGAGTTTTTGGATACGTGGCTTGCGAGTGATCGTGCCATCAATATTAGATAGCATATAAAGTGGAGAATCCACAGAATAATAAACGATACCCAAAGCAAACAGGTTAAACATGAACTGCTTCAACAAAGAGATATTAGAATTCATCATAAAGGTAGCAGTGATCAATCCCAGCTGAATAAAACTGGTAACAATACCCAGATTCCAGGCTGTCATCAACAGGGCAGGTTTGCTCTGTATCATGACAGGATTCTCGGAACTGATCCGGTAATTAACTATGGCATTTATATGTTTGATATCAGATGGTTTATATTTCTTGCCAATAGCTTCATAAGCATCTTTCTTAAGCTTATCGAGACTATCCCTGGTTAATCCAAGATCCGAAAGGAGTATGTTATCAGCCTCACTCTTCAAAAGGCGTTGTACCTTAATAAACTCTTCGACTTTTTGTGGCAGTTTTTCAGCATGGTAACCCCACAGCTGAGAAACTGATTTGTTGAAGGTCATTCCAGCGCGAATAGGATTTCTAAGAAGATTCCAGAGGCACATACTGGCGGCCTTAAAAGATTTGATCTCATTAGCCTGGAATCCATGTTCGGCTAAAGCTCCCTCAAGGGACTTATCCCCTCCGGCCTGCTCTGTCTGCCCCATTGCCTGATGATAAGTATCACTTCCATAGGTATCAGAGAACATCTTAACTGTGGTAAATAGGGTATCAATGCCCTTTTCTTCCAGCACTTCGGCAAATTGAGCAACAAACACTTCATCGGAGAGCATCCAGAGGCTATTAACTTCTTCAGGAGTAAAAAACTGAGGTGCCAGATCATTATTTCTGGAATAGGTAATGAACTTTTTGGTGGAATCCTTCTCTTGCTTAAGCTCTGCATAACGCGCCAGCAGTAAATTATGTTTGAATGCAACAGCCACGTCATCTACTGTAAAATCAACCTTGGAAATATCCAGGGCGGCAAAATCAGTTTTGCCGTCTTTTACCGGCAGCACACCTCGATTCTGAACAACCAGGGCTGCGGATGTAGTATTAATATAACCTTGTTCAACTATGAGATGAGCTGACTTGATCATATCGCCGAGTTGTTGATCGGTCATACCCTCTGATTTCAGTTTGTCAATTACCTTAGCAATAAATGCATCGCTAAAATTAGCTTTGAATGCAGGATCATCGACATCATTAACATACATGGAAGTCATCCACTTAAAGAAATTGAGGTAGAGACCGCTATCGACATGAGTGGATAACCGGTCTGACATTCCTTTGGGGGACATATCATTGCCATCCAGGACTGACTTGATCTTTTGGAGATAAATATCATAATTTTGTACCAGAGTGTCAGACAGGTAGCCTTTTTCCGTCACTCCTGCAGTATCGATATAGCTCAGAAGGTAAAGGAGATCATAAAAATCCTGTTTTTTTGTTTCATCAGAAAGGATATCGCGCATCAATAACTGTATCTGTTTCTGTATCTGAGTAAGGTTGGGGTCATCGACCTGAGAAAAGTTAATCAGTAGTGAAAAACTGCCATTGGTAAAGCCAGCGCCTAGAAGCTGGTGCATAAACAGAACTGGAAGAAAAATATCTTTTTTATCCCCCAGCACTGCTGCATAGCGATCTACGATGCCACTCTCCCAAACAACCTTTGCGGAGTACATAGTATGATTCGCATCATCAACAAGTTTAAAGACATCGTGAGTAGATGTGATAAGGTGCATATAATCTGAACCGAACTTTTTATACAACAGACTAACTTTTTCAAGATGATCCATTACCTGATTACGTTTTCTCTCACTGGCTAACGGATCTGCAAGCGGGTAATCAGTTTGATTCCAGAGTCTGGTGATTCCTTTTCCGGCAAATTTCTTATTAAGTTCATTGATGTAAGAGGCTAATTGATCACGGGTGGCACAATCCTTCAGAGCCTCCAGCTGATCTTCAATCACATTGTGCATAGCACTTCGGTGATTGACGTAACGATCATGATTTCGATCTCCAGCCCCTTTGAGAAATACAGTGTCCATGCCAGCAGGCTTATAGTCAGTGCTCAACCTGTTTTTTGATGTGAGAAACTGCTTTGTTTTATCATGGATAAGAGTATCTTCTTGTTGATAATTGTATATGCCGTGAAACAGATCTATTTGTTGTTTATCAGAACCTGTTTTTTTTTCTGCTTTAATTGGTTGGGAATGATCTCGTCCGTTGATCGGGATTTTTGACGGGTTCACCTCTACATGGTCAGCAGGGTTGGAAATCAATTTTGCATAATTAATCATAATGTACCATCCTAGTTAAATAATCCTACCTACCGGACTGTAAATACACCCGCACATTTATTTATCGTAACATAAAATCAAAAGTTTCAGAGATTTTACTGAAAAAGCTTAAAACACTTAATTCTTATTGAGTATGATACCCACTAATACCAGTCACTAAACATCAACAATACTTTGATTATACACGGAAAATTACAATATTATTTATTAATAAATGAAATGAAGCGAGCGTTAATAAAAGGATGACAATCTAAGTCTCTGTTATGGATAATGCGCTACTTTATAAGAAGCCACTTCGATATTCCGCTAAACAAACCAATATCGTCGAAAACCAGTGATGAATAAAAGAGATATATTTCACTGATTATTTATATTGATGGAAATTCCCGATTGCAGCAAGGAGGTCTGCTTCTGTGCGGAACAAGACTTCTCCGCAAGCAGACCTGCCTTCCTGTTCTGCATATTCCTGGTCCATCACGCTAGTCGTCCTGGCATAAAGGTTATTATAAGCTCTTAACAAAGAAAGTTTTTCAGCAGAAGACAGGTCACTATTAGCGATAACGTCATCAACATCTGATTTAATTGTGTCAGCCAGATATCCCAGTGACGCACCGTGTTGTGAAGGATGGCTGTTATATTTCCAAAAACTTTCCTCAAGTTCTTTCAACCTATCCATAATTATTTGCCCACTTTCTCTTCTCTATATTGATTTCTAGCTGTCTCCTGAGCCTTCATAATGACCTCAGCTATCCCGATAGCCTCTTTAAGATCATTGCCGGCAATGTGTAAAATATCGCTTTTCAAAGCCTCGTTTGTTTCCTGGTTTCTACCCGCATCTGTTTCCTCGATACGTTTACCTTGTAAAAAAGCTTTTTCAAGGTCTGCATCGGATACAATTATTACCTTTTTCAAGACCTTGGAACTATCCGTAAAGTTATGAGTAGAAGCTGTTTCAACCTGATAAAAAGCTGATCCGGTTTCTTTGTCATTTTTTTCCTGGATAAAATACATTCCATCTTCGATTGTTGCATAGCTCAACTGGCTTTTTACAGTTACAGCATACACCATCGGATTAAATTTGAATTCAAAATCTTTTGCTTCTTGCTGACCAGCGGCAAAAGTAGCCTTATCAATAATAGCCATTGTTCCGGTCGCGTTATTTACATGCAGTCCTCCTCCGCTATGTTCCGGACGGGGCTCTACCACGATAGCAACAGTTACCGGCAATATTGACAACTCATCTGCGATATCAAGATAAGTATCTTTTTTGACACTATAATCCCACTGATCTAAAATATATTCCTTTACCGTTTTATTTCCACAAATATCTTGAATATACTCATTATTTTTTGCCCGTGCAGCACTACGCAGCGCCTCTACAAGATTATCTCTTCTTTGAGATTCGAATACGGAGCCTCTTTGAAGGATTCCGGTATAGACCGGAAGCTCTGACCCGCTATTGTCGACAGTTGTTATTGTTGAAGTCACCGGGACACCGTCTTTCCCGTCCGATTTGATCTCATTGAGAAGCTTAGTTCCGGCAGGACCATGTCCGGGACTTGACAATTTTACTGACGGTCCATTAAACAAAAGCTGTCCTGTCTTTTTATCCACCGGAAGCCCATCAGGAGATTTGGTCATTATCTTCACTTCAAGCACTTTGGGATCAATTATTCCTGAATGCTCTAATGTAGTCACAAGGTCCTCGAAACAGGCTTTTATATCTTTATCCTGTATCATAAAATGCAATTCGTTGCCACTTGTCTGTTCCTGTTTAACGGTCGTGTAATATCGTAATATCCTGCTCATGAAATAATTCAGATGAACCACGTTTCCATCTTTAAAATCCACTTTATAAGCATAACTCATTACCTTAGGCATTTTCCCAAAATTATCGAGCATTGCCATTAATGAATCCTGTACCTTTGATTTATTGTAATATCCATCAATTTTATCCTGATCTCCGATAGTTTTGTTCAGCACCTCTAAAACCGGGACCTTCAGCAACGTTGACAATCCCTTTGTAGAGAACGTAGCAACAAAATTCTTGTTATTATCTTTATTCTCTAAAAGTATCTTAGCCATAGTTATGGCAGGACCTTCCCCACCCGACACTTCTGCAATGTCTTGTATCTTTTTTTTGTCTTCCAGAGCGCCTTTCCCATTAATCACTTTCCTTGCCACTAAATTCCGGATAAGGTTATCAGCTGCTTCCTGATCAACGATCAGAGAAAAACTCTCCTTAGTAAACTTACCGCATAGAAAATCAAAAATACTCTGGTCAAAGGTTTCTTTAGTGTCCAGCGCTGTTACTATTTTTAAAACAGTTTTAATATCATTTTCAATCTTTGAATATTCCGGTGGAATTACTACCGCATCAATGTCTTTGACAAGCAGTTTATTATTGCTGTCAATAATATTCAATTCTTTCAGTTTGCCAACAATATTTGCAGCACTGTAAGTTACCGCAGCAGGTATTATGCTCACGAATAATTCGGGCCCTGCCGTTCCAACACGATATAGTGCTTTCTCTCCGCCGTAAAAACGAGAGGCATCTCCTCCGGCAAGTACGCTTTCAGTCCGTGGAGCTGTCATTTTATCTCCATAAAGTTTCACTGCATCGGTCCAGTTAATAGTTCTATCATTGATCACCCTTTGGGCAATTCTTTTGGGAGCAACATTAAATACAAAATTCCGCTGATTTCGCAGTGTCACATGCCTGGGCAATTCGATATCCAAATCAATAACGCCCTTGGCCGCGAGCAATGCGAATAAATATTTTTCTGATGTCAGAAATACTGGATTTCTGGTATTCACAGCTGAGATTTTTTCGTACGCATCATTCACAGCCGGGTCCTTGCGAACAGCAGTTTTAATGCTATTTAAAAGGTCCTCATGTTTAGCGTCGAATTCGCGGTTATATTCCTCAATTCTTTTCATGTCGACCTTACCGCTGGTGAAAAGGCCTATGTACGTTGATTCACTCATTGCTTTGGATAATTGATCGGTTAACTGATCTCTTCTTTGGTTGACTCTTTTATCTTTTGATCCGGAATTTTCAATAGATACTTTCGGTTGAAGATAATCTACAACTTTTTTACTTAGAAGGCCATTATACATATCATATTTCCTTATAGTTAACATTAACGAATCACTTCCTTAATTAAAGTTATGGTTACGTCCCTCATTATCAAAAGCAGAGTCCCTCCATCGTATTTAATGTATCGTCACTGCAGATAATTAATCTCACTTTTTATATATCATTATTTTTAGAGATTAATTGTAGAGGTTTAAGCTTGCCTTATTGCTTCAAATATCTGTTCTCTATCCCCGGAAAATATCCATGAACCGGCATAATTATTGTGCATAATATTACATTTGGATAACAGTAAAAACTTATTGGTTTCGTTCAAGCCGGTTTGTCGCAATATATCATCTACGATAAAACCGATCTCTCCGGATAAGGAGTCCCGGTCAACTAAATGATTATTCCGATAATCATCGAGCTTATATTTATTTTTCAACTTATCCAGCTTATCTTCTATGTCATTAACATACTTAAACTCGGGGACCCGCATATCCATAAATTCTTTACGGCTGCCGATCCCGGTAATAGGATAGCCGATCCACGGCTCCATCGGATCGACGACTTCGATGTATTCAGCCGGAATACGCTCACCCAGGAAATCCGCAGTGATATCGCCAAGTTGCTCAGATTCACTTCTATAACGGCATTCTTTAATAGTGGGAGCGTCTTTCCGAACTCGATAAGCGAAATTATCCTCTCTAATCTCGGAGAATGGCAGCCAGTCCCAAAAATATATCCTGGTAGGCTCCTCATCAAGCTTCCGGTCTGTATGATCGATACTCAAACCATGCACCTTGGTGCTTTGAAATCTGGATTCTTGCGGTTTAGGACGATGATACACATACTGGTTTAACCGGTTTTTATCAGCGAACACATTTTTTAGATAGGAGAGTAGTTGATATCCCTCACTATTCTTATCCGCATTAACATCGTATATGGTTTTATCCAGGGTGTTCATTAAGAGATTATGGACCTCCCTGTTTCGACGGTCTAACACACCCTGATCATAACAAATGTTCGGGTCCCTGCTTTCGTTCCAGTAGTGGATCAACAATCGATCAATATATGCGAGATTATAGAGGCGTCTGCGAGCTCCCTCTACTTTTTGCATATCGCTATAATCAACGATATTTTTGACGCTTTGTGTTATTGACTTTTCTAATGCAGAATAAAGCGAATCGATAACCCAACGGTCCCATTCATGGGCGAAATACAAACGCTTAAGCACGCCATCAGTCTTAGAATTAACGTCTGTAGAATCGAGCATGATTGAAGAAATGAGCTCGTTTATAATATTCTGACCATAGGCAGAATTGGGATCACCAAGACTATGAATCAATTCCTCGAATCGAAATCTCGACCGATAATCTCCTTCAAGAAGAACCATATGATTCGCCAACGGCTCCGGAGTTTTTTGAGTTACTACTCCTTTAGAGTTTCGGGAAATATGATCGGAGACGGAATAGATTTTATGGTTCATAGTTTCATCACGTCCTTTTGGTCTGATTACGAGCTACACTAATATATCGATACCACTATTTGTTATGAATCAAACATTTTGCACTTCACTCATGGAACATGGCCTATTTTGCCCGTGTAGTGTCAACCGTTTTATTTGAAGCACATTGGCATAAATAGAAAACTTTCGTTAATTCATTCAAAAAACCTTATTATCAAAAGCTTTTTTGAGGAAAGCAAAATATACGAGGAAAAATATATGCAAAAAACCTAAAAATAGATTGCAACTAATTCCAAACAGCTTCGATATGTTATAGGAAAATGTAAATTAAATAAATAATCGGAATACTGTAAATTATCAAAAAATGAGTAAGATAAATAAAAAGGAAAAAAAATGTTAACGAAAATTATAGCAACCAGTAATAATAAGATAACGGTAGCTACCCTCGAATCAATCAAACCAAAATTCAAGTCGTATGCGGGTGTCGCATCAGAAGCCGTTGACCTGGCCAAAACCGGAGGACTGGCGGATGCAGTACCGCCGCTTGTTAAGGAAATGCACAAGCTTGGTGTAGACTCAAGGTTCTTTATGCCTCTGTATAAGCAGATACCCCGAAGTAATGCTGAAAAGATGTTTGACATCAAAGTCCGGCTGGGAGGGGAGCTTGTCCCCGGAATAGTACTAATAGGAAAAATACCACATACCGATATTCCAGCTTACTTCATTGGCAACGATCATTTTTTCAATAGAGATGGTGGACTCTATGTTGACAAAAATAAACAAGAGTATAAGGACAGCAATCTACGGTTCACTTTCTTCAATCGTGGAGTCTATGAAACTATGATCGCATTGAGATGGACTCCTGATATCCTCCATGCTCACGACTGGCAAGCTGCATTATGCCCTGCCCTAAAAGATCAGATGACAATCGGGAATCCTCAGTTCAAGGGCATGAAAACAGCCCTTAGCATTCATAACATTGCTTTTTCCGGCAAATTCAGCAGGGAAACTATTTCGATTGCAGGGTTTAAGGAAAGCGATTATACTCCTGAGCGTTTCGAATTTTATGACAGCTTCAGCTTTCTGAAAGCAGGTGTTGTCACAAGCGATGTGGTCTTTACCGTCAGCCCGCACTATGCGAAGCAAATACTCAATCAAAAAAACGGTTGCGGCTTTGATGGGATACTCAATGTACACAAAGAAAAACTCTTCGGTATTGTTAACGGAAAAGAAGACAGCTGGGACCCTTGGAATGATAATTATCTTAAGGAGAAATATGACAGCCAGTCCGTTACCAGAGGAAAAGAAGAAAACAAAAAACACTTACTTAAAAGATTCAACCTTAAGTACGATCCCGCTAAACCAGTTTTTGGTTTTGTTGGAAGATTAACCTGGCAAAAAGGAATAGATATTATAGTTGAAAGCATCGAAAGATTATTAAAAGAAAAAGATGCTCAATTTATCCTTCTCGGCACTGGAGACGAAAGATACCATTATGAGCTGGAAATGCTGCGTAATAGATATCCTGATAATCTCGGTATTGCATTATGCTACGATGAAGCATTAAGCCACCTTATTATTGCAGGAGTAGATTTTATTCTCTATCCTTCAAGGGACGAACCCTGCGGGCTTGTCCAGATATTCGCTGAAGGTGACGGAACTCCTCCGGTAGTATCGGAAGAAGGCGGACTCAAAGATACGGTCAAAGACTTTGACCCGGAAACCGGTACTGGTACAGGAGTAGTAATTAACGAAGTTACCCCCGATGCATTATTAGAAGCGATGGGAAGATGTATGAAGTATTTTGATAATAAAGAGCTCCTGTTAACTCTCCGTAAAAATGGAATGGCAGAAGACTTTTCGTGGGGAAAATCGGCAATAGAATATGTGAAAGTCTTCAACTCTCTAATGCCATAAAGTCTTGCAGTACTTTTATCCGGGTTTTATGAATTGCTTTATATACTTTCTAAAACCAGGGGACTATTGATATTTTTATAATCGGTTATTGATCCGATACGCGGAGCGAAAATCTCGTTTCTAAGCATAGCCTGTTTTAACAAATCATCGACTTTTCGTTGCCCACCCCCATTCCAGGTAGTTTTGAACAGGTCGTCAATTATCTCTTTCGCTTTATTGATATCGAAAACAAAGATACCAATATTGTCTTCTCCGGTCTCTGGCATTTCTAACCCGTCACTTTGGAACAAGAATCTGGTTACAGAATAATTTTTGTCCCTTTCAAGTGATGCGTAAGGATTCGTCAGAGAAACTGTTGGCATAGTAACGGCCCTTCCCAATTCATGATGCAGCATCAATGTATTGAGCAACGTATTGTTCTGATAGAGCATATCGCACCATAGAAATGAAACAGCGCCCTCTTTGGCATTAATGTCCTGCAAGGCATAACGTGCGCCATCACCATGACCTAATAAGTCAGACATACAGATAAGTTTGAGATTGGTTATATTATTATCTTTGATATATTGCTCAAATACCTGCTTTTCTTCACTTCTTACCTGCAGTCTAATCTCATGAGCAGTCAGATTAGATATTTCATCAATGGTCCTGGTTAAAAGGGTCCTGCCGTCGGGTAACGGATAAAGAGGTTTGGGTAACATAAACCCGCCCTGTTTCATCCTGGTAGCTTGTCCACCTGCTATTATAATAAAATAATTTTTATCCGGACAAGCCTTCTCCGGGCTCATCATTAACCGGACATCAGAACGGTCCATTATCTCATAATATTTCCTCGAAGAACGATGTACATCGATGTATTTTTTATTTAGGTACATATTTTCGAGCCTCCTCAAGCAAAGTGGGAAACAAATAATCATTAAAATATAACTCTAAACTACTTTGGAATCTTTCCTTTAAGCCTTTTGTACTCTCATCAACCCCCCAGCTATTATGGTTCGAGTGGTCCAGGATTTTTTTAAGCTCCGTACTTCCTGCTGATTTAATGTATTTCATTAGCTCAATATTACGCAACTCTTGCTGGCCCGGAGGCTGTCTAAAAGGAATGTTATGGAGTAATTCTTTTAGCTGAAGCCCTTCAAGCAAGGGCAAAGTATTAATTACCTGATCATCAGATGACGCAATCCTATTCGATCTCATCAACCACATATAAAACGAAGATGACCCATAGAATTCAACAGGAGCTTTTCGTTCATTATACATGGGCAACTTGTGATGCAGAAAATACCCATTGAGAAAAACATCATCGGCAACAAAGTCAACAGGAATAACAGGATATGACTCTGTTCTCAGGCCCATTAATCTACCCATTGGCAGCGAGTATCCCGTCAGAGACCTTTTTAGAGAAGACATCATATAGAAGGATCTTTCAAGCGGTGTTAAGGTCTCATTACAGGGGTTCAAAACGGGATATCCTCCGATAAGAGAATACTGAGGAGAGTAATGGATATCATTAATGATATTTGAGATTGCCCGCTGTTTAATTGAAACGTCATCATCTACAAACAACAGATATCCCCTGTTATTTTCAAGAGCGATCTGGTGTGCGATATTCATGGCATTTATTTTACCCTGAGCATCGCTATGAAAAACAGACATCGAAACCATCTGCTGAAGGTACTTGTGTGACCGGATAAACGCCGATAAACTTTCAATAGTTTTATAATCAATCTTACCATTAATGCCCACTAATAAATTGATATCAAAATCTTTCAAGTAATTTCTTTTTTCGAACAGGAGAGAGCTATAGATATCAGAAATATTCCGCAGCAGATACGTCTCACTGTTATATGTTGGGACAAATACCTGTATTTTTTTGCTATCGGTTAATCTTTGAGCGTTAAGGATGTAATCTGCCAGATTATTACCTAACGGATCGAGAGTAGCCGATTCCCTGTGGACCCATTTTGAGGTACCATTCAAATGATCGGCATCTATATAAGTTATAGGGTACATTTTTCCTAACCTATCGATAATTCTGTAGAGAGGGTTCCCTGTTATATTTACTTTTTCTATAGAACTTGCATGGATCTTATTCTTCATTATAGATCACTCCTCTAATCATATTATCCCCCAATAAAAAAACGAAACATGAACAGCTATAGCTACGACATATAAATATATCGGGCAAAAAGGTAAAACAGATCAATTAATATTATTGTGAGACCTAAGAATTACCATTCTTTTTTATCATTCTCATGATATTATATTCTGCACATAGGATTAATTATCGAGGTAATAACAATGAAAAAAAAACTAATAGCTGACTCTCAAGAACAAATCGAGAACACACCATTCTACCGGTGGATAAATACCGCCATCCTCTGCAAAGGACTCGATCAACTTAATGCCTCGGCAATATTGAACACAGAAGCCTTAGCACTAGCCCGACAGGACCTGCAATTATTCCTGGCAATCATATCTAAATACAATGCTGATACTATTATCAAAACAGGAATAATCTGTTTGTCAGAAAATATCAATAAAAGCGAAGCAAAAAAATATTCTCATATCTGGTCTTTCGATGAAAAGAACAAAGAATCCATGATTGCCGTAACTCAATGGCTCATCATAAAAACATCCGAAAACAACTTAGCATTTGCAGGCAAACATGGGGAATCGGGAACCGGATATCAATCGATGCCAGATGATAACGGCAAGGAATATTATACGGTGATCCCCCCGTTGAAAGATCCTGGCCATTACTGGCTGACATTTAAGTGGTCAGGCACAAAATGGGAAGGAAATGACTATCATATCAGGGTACTGCCAGACTACCGTTCATTCAAACAGTCTCTTTACACTGACAAAGGACTCCCCTGTCACCGCCTATATCCTCACGAGGTTCAGGATTTTGATGAAGTTGCGCTGACTAACGGCCGGGGAGCTCTATGTAATATTCCAGTCGGAAGAACTGACAACAATCCTATAAACAGCAAATATAACGGGATACTGTTAATCAATAATCATCCCGAATATCCTATAGATCGAGATGTACTTGTCTCGTTTTCAACTGACAAAATAATAGCTGATAACAAAGTCTATGATCTCAACAAAAGTACTCTGAAACAATTCGAACGGTACCCGACAGCTCGATGGATATATCAGATAAACGAAGGAACAACTCATATCGAAATCGAAAAAACCCTTCAGATGCACTATGGAAAGAACACTACCATAGCATCATACAAACTCTTATCTGCAAGCATACCTATCCAGTTGATTGTCCGACCAGCCCTGGAGCAACGAAGTTACCACGGGGAAACAAAAGCTGGATCCACTGGGCTTGAGAAAAAATATTTCGACGGGACAAAACTGGTTACCGTTGGTCAGTCTCAGTCATTTCATTTTAATGGTGAGAATTGGCAGGATTTCCCTGGACTTACTATCGTATCTTCAGACGGCACCTGTATACAGGAACCCTATTGGCACTATAACGTATTCCATCCGACAGAAGCGGACAGAGGACAGCTTTGCTCCGGAGATAAGTATTCTCCGGGATATATAGTCTTTCAATGTGACCAATCAAAACCGGCACACCACATAGCCTATACCTGCGAAAAAGATGCAAGGTTTTATTCTGGTAAAAATATTGAAACCGTATTGGCAAACGAACAACAAAGGCTGGAAGGAATAGTAAAGAAACTTGATCCCAAGTTAAAAAATGATTCTTTAGCCCAATCGCTTGTAATCGCACTGGATCAGTTCATAACCAAAAGAGAAGAGCATAAGACTGTTATTGCCGGATATCCCTGGTTCATTGACTGGGGCAGAGACACCTTATTGGTACTGAGAGGAATCATCGAAGCAGAGTTACTTGAAACGTCGGAAGATATTATCAAAGAGTTCGCTAAATTTGAAGAAAACGGGACACTGCCAAACATAATCCATGGAAAAAATGCAGAAAACCGGGATACCGTTGATGCACAACTGGTGTTTGCCATTGCCGTTAATGATTACATTAAAAAAACAGGAAATAGTTCTATTCTAGAGGAAGTCATAGATGGCAAGGGCAGGAATATCAAGGATGTTATAAAAAGCATCGCCGCAAATTATATAGCCGGAACAGAGAACGGAATTCATATGGACAGGGAAACCGGATTGATATGGTCTCCGACTCATTTCACCTGGATGGATACCAATCATCCTGCGGGAACACCGAGAGAAGGTTACCCGGTTGAGATTCAGGTTTTCTGGTATCACCTGCTTACCTTCATGACAGACCAAGGTATCCATGACTACACGGACCTAGCAACCAAGGTCAAAAATAATTTTCAGGAACTCTATTGGAACGGAACTTATCTCTACGACAATATCGAAGCCACTAACGATACTTCCGCACTTAACGGAAAGAAAGACAGCGCAATCAGGCCGAACATGCTTTTTGCAGTTCTTTTTGGTTTAATAGCTGGGAAAAAAGCAGAAAGTGTCATAACTGTTACCAGAGAACAGCTAATTATTCCAGGTTTTATAAGAAGCCTGTCTGAGAATACCTGCTCGACACCTGACTTCCCTTACCAAGGCCGCTACGAAGGTGGAGAAGATGAAAAAAGAAAGCTTGCCTACCACAATGGCACTGGGTGGAGCTGGCTCTACTATACCTGGATCGATGCCATGATAGAATCGAAAGGCATGAGCAAAGAAGCGCTGGAAGACGCCCACACATACTTCGAGCCACTCCGTGAGCAGCTAAATCATGGAGGGATCGGTAGCATTGCTGAGGTCTGCGATGGAGATTATCCTCATACGGAGCGTGGATGTAATATGCAAGCATGGGGAATATCTGAAGCACTTAGAGTGTATATCAAGATAAGCAAAGGGCTATCAACATAATGTTCGCGAACTAATAACGATGCTGTCATTTTCTAATCAGGCATCTCATATATAACAAAATGGTGATCAGTATTCCCTTTGAGGGAAATATACATTTCGCAAAGCAATTCCTCTCCTGATTTGATATAAATATTATTATCCCTATCATTACGTGAGATATCTACTAACTTATATATCTTCGCAAAATCTACTTGACCCTTATAATCGATCTGTTTGTCCGAAGGTAGCTTAACCATCCCTACCCTATCTTCAGCAGCGACGTTAGAAACTACCATTTCTAATACCGGACGCCCCTTCTCAGTATGCTTGAATATCTCCCATTTTTTTGTACCCGGATTCTGGAAGATCATTTTTCTACCTGGAGTTATACAAGCAATCCAAGTAAAGAATCCTCCGCATTCTTCCAGCCTTTCAGGAAAATCAAAAGGTTTTACAGTCCGGCTAAAGATGTCTTTGAGCACATCCTTAAAAGGTTCCAGTTTCTGTATCGGAGGTAGTATACGGCTGAAATTCTTCATTTCGTTATCGAGTCCCGTAGGCGTTCCCGCATGGTTCATATTAAAGTAGAGGTTTGTTCCAACCTCTTCAGGAAACATTAGTGCGAAAATATCCTGGAGAGGAATTGTAACAGCTTCCACAGGATACGACATAAAAACTTCCAACATGGCAATTCCCAATTCCTGACTAAGATGGCCAGGTGACAAAGGGGTCTGATTTGGAGTAGTAATTATGCCAAACTGCTGGCTCATAAAATTAGCGATCTTAGTCTTCGGGCTCCTAAATTCATCGATAGCTTCATTCCCGCGAGTTCCACAAATAATCTGCACAATAGTCGGAAGATCGTGGGTAGTTAAAAAGAGTTCGATGTTTTGAGAAAGGTTCATATTATTGCCGTAATTATCGCCATAGTTCTTATGCGGAGCCACAAACATTTCCGGGATATTATATCCTTCACAATTCAGCTCATGAATAGCACATTCTACCGCTTGTTGGCGCGCATAGTCACCCAGGGTCTCTCCCCCGACTTTTAAGCCTAGATCAAGAGCCATTTTGAGTAGATATTTAGCATTGTCACGCATCTTCCAGGCATCCCATTTTTCTACTTCCCATCGGCCTTTATCTTCAGCATTACCACGCTCGTAAATATATTGTGTCGAATAGCCGCAAAGGTGATCGAAAAAGATAACATGAGCATACTCAGATAAATACTCAAGTCGTTCCTTTACAAAATCGATATAGGCATCCGTAGATACATTATATGCAGGCACATGCCAATTCTGCCCGTTATCTGCGCCTAGTTCATATTTAAGATTAAACACAGTATCCTGTAATGACCAGACATCGGCACTTGCAGCCGGGTCTATTCCAAATGCAATATTCACTTCCCTCTCCATACCTAAAAGCTCATAGAGCTGTTTAATAAATAATTGCTGTTCGTGAATACAAAATTGACCGTATTTATGAGCTAGTATATCGTCACTATGCAATGTAATAAGTTTTTTTACCTCGGGACTATCCGGGCTTCTGTATTTCTCAGGCCACGTCCTGAAATCCGGGTTAACATTCTCATAATTATCCAATACTTTTGACTGAACAACAGAAAATTCAGCGTTTCTCATAAGCTTTTTGTCATATTTGTCAACGTAAAACTTAAAAGTTTGAGCTCTCTGGGAGGTCGGATCAACAACTATCTCTTGATAAAATTTACTTGCAGCTTTTTTTAGGATTACCCGGCGGGCTTCACGATGGATACGAAAATCGCTTGAAAGATCATTTTCATAGGTAATCGGCCGTTTAGGGATCATAGCTAACAATTCTGGAGAATCCTGTATTTCCGGGACTAATTCCAGGACTAAATAGTCCAGTTCCAGACCAAAGGAGGATGCTGAAAAAGGACTGGTGGTACTTTGATGTTTCTGGGTAAAAGGAAATTCTACGATACTCTTAACACCAATATCATGAAGGAAATGGATAACATAGATATAATCCTCTAAGTTACCAGAATAATCACGTTTTGTCAGATAGCCCAGGACAGTCTTTAATGCTGCTTGCTTGATCCCGGTACTTAAATCTACGTTTTTAAGCGCTGCCCCTTCAACTTCCGGGAAAACTTTTAATACTGAGGGAAAAGCTGCAATCAAGAGTTTTATGGAATCATCTATCCTGCTAAAAACGGATGAAGAATTCGAAGCAAAAATCGGCACAATTACCTTCGAGTATTTCTTTTGAGTAAAATCAATTATTTTCTTTTTCATTATAAAATCCTCCTATTAATAAACCATAAGGATTGTTAATTATATATCGGATAAAACAAAGAATAGTTGCAATTTCTCAAGTTATTACAGTGTTTTTTTCTATTCTGAACTAATGCGATCATCCGATTCCAGACCGCACTTCAATACGACAGATTGACCGTAATATTTTTGAGCAGAATCCTTTTATCCGGGGTAGACAGGATGAGTCACTTTGTCCGTCTCAACACTAAACGGACCGATCTTTTTTTTCCTGCATTACGAAAATGGAGAAAGCGAAACTCTGGTAGACTATGCACCAGCTAAGTCAGATATGTCACACATTTCGTTATTATCTTACGGTATTTGATACGGGTCACAATGGTTTGTTGATTATAGTTCGCCGCGTTTTATTGCTTCCAGCATAGCTTCTTTAGTCGTAAAAATAGGGTCGCCGGTAGCAGGACGCATATTTTCCATTGCATCATCGAAATCAAGAGTATAAGTAATTTCTGCATAAAGCCGGTTAAATTCTTCCAATACTGATAATTTTTCATCCTGAGTGACGACGCGGTCTGCTAATAGTGCGTTAGCATCGCCCAAAACAGCATTCATAAGATCATTAATCTCACTACTATGCAGTGACGGATTATCCTTGAGATTATTGAATGTTTTTTTATATTGCTCAATCTTTTCGTTCATAATCTATCACCCCTTATTGTTAAACTAAACAATTTTTGTCATTAATATTGCTTTTTCTTGCATTGCATTTATCAGACGGGCAGCTTCTTCGGCCGTTATGCCTGCCTGGGCAGCCATACGTTCAATATCCTGACACAATTTCCTCGACAATTCGAGGTTGTTATTCTCACTCGACTCATCTATTGTCTTTTGCTGTATAAAAGCAGTTTCAAGATCCTCTTTAGGCACTGATATGATTCTCTTCATTACACGATCATGAGAAGTTGCCAGATGGGTGGACGCGCTTTCTCCCTGAATGTAACTCTCTCCCTTTGATTTCGTAGCCACAAAAACCAAGCCATCCTCCATGCTGGAATCCATTTCCTGCTTTACCAACGATCCATATACCATCGGACTAAACTTAAACAGTACATCCTTCTCATCAGTGTTCGGCAGCAGATCACGTTTGTCCGTGATCGACATTCTGCCTGTGCCGTCTTCCACATAAAGACCTCCGCCTTTATGTATTGGTAAAGGATCTACTACTACGGCGATAGAAATCGGAAGGTTTTCAATCTGAGCAGCAATATCCTCAGAACTGCTAACTTCAAAATCCCATCGATCATCAATAAATTGAGCTACAAGCAAATTCAAGTCATTATCCATATCGTATAGTGTTATATCAATTCCATATTCCGATTTAGCCAACAATTCTTGAAAAGCTTTTTTGTTATTTGATCTTATCACCGTCAGCAATTCATCACGAAGCTGGTTCTCTTTAACACAGCCATTCTGAATATAGGCGGTGTAAGTGGATACATCGGAACCGCTGTTATCAACAGTTCTGATGGAAAAACTAACATTATCAGATACGTCTTTTAAAGACACAAGCTCATTAACTGCTTTTGTATAGGCAGGGCCATGTCCTGCGCTTTTGGGATCCGGAATATTTTTGTCATTCAACAATAGCTGCCTGGTATCCGGGTCAACGGCCATACCATCTTTAGGCCTTGTCATGAATTTTATATCGAGCTTAGCCGGGTCAAGCAGTTTGGCATTTATTAATGCTTGAACCATATTGTCCATGGAATCGGCAACAGTTTGGTTATGTACCATATAATGAAGAACATTACCGGAAGAGCCTTCCATGTCTACTTTGGCATAGGTCCGGAGCAGTGTATTCATGAAAAAGGTAAGATAGGTACTTTGATTACCTACATCTACCCTATATGCATAATTGAGTGCTTTTGGTGTATTTTCAAATTTATCAAGCACCGTGTTCACAGCAACTTTAACTTTCTTTACATCATACATTCCGGCAGTTTTTAATAATTCAGAATTATACCCGACATTTGTAAACATTGGGGTATTGAACACCGTTGCCAAGTTCTTATAGGTAAAAAGCTTTTTAACATCTTTATAAGCGTTGGATGAACTTAAACCGGACAAAACGCCTTGATCAATGACGGATAGTGAATCAGAAAGCGATTTAAGGGCTTTTAACACAAGCAAGTACCGTGTTGCGTCTCCACCAGCAAGGACGACTTCGTGACGGGAGCTGGCAACGTTCCCGCCATACAGATCTTTTGCCTCTTGAACTGTAACAAGCTTTCGATTAAAAATTTCTGCAGTAACATTTTTGTCAGCTGCTGTAAAAGTAAAACCTTGATTAGTTTTGGTTGCTCGCAATCGTGGGATTAACACGGCAAGATCATTTGCTGAATAGTTTTTATCCATACAGGCTAAAGCTATAAGATACATTTCCGGCTCGGTAATTATTCTTTTTTTTACATTTTTCTTAATATTAATAATTTTGATTTTTTCAAATAGAGCATTAAACTCATCTGATTCCTGCAGGAAACTCTGAAGTCGACTACGCAGCTCAGGATATTCCTGCTCGAAACGCCGATCTATTTCCAGGACTTTCTCCTGATCAATATTTTTCTTTATTCTATCATCGGCAACAACCTCGGAAAGCAAACTCACACCAATATTTCCCCTCATCACGGTTCCAACCTGTGACAACAATGATTGGACTGTTCTGGTTTCTCTATTAAGGCTAGAACTGCGTGACTCAACTTTTATAGAGACGGTCTTGGTTTTCATCAATTTCTACCTCCGATACTTAAACAAAATATTATCCCATATTATATATCGTATCAAAACCATAAAAGTTGCAATCATTTTCCAACGTGCATCCCCGAAGTATTCTTTCAATCATAGCTACTATGGTCTTTTACCCTTCTGCTCGTTGTCATTCAAGGCACCTTTAATTTCTCCCATAAGTTTTGGATTGGATACCATTGGCATGGCGATCATTACCCCGTCACAGCCAACGTCATTAACCAACTCAAGAGCATCTTTTACACTCGTTACCTGACCGTTCCCTAAAATAGGGGTTCTTCGCTTCTTTAGTATATCATAGATTTCCTGCCAGTATTCCTGATCAATAGTGGTTAATGCTAAGTCAGCCAACTTATTAATTTCGTCGAATCTAGCTCTTTGTAATAAACCGGAACCATCGATAATATCTTTTTGCTGTAACATTCCAATAATCACATTCTTAACTTCTACGGGAAGATTGTGGAAATGCTCTTCCTTAACTGTTCTAATCTCATTGATAGCCGCTTTCAAATGCTTACGCTTTGACCTCGCATCTTTGGCTCCCTGATTAGATACTGATCCCTGTCCGTCAGAGCGATATCTAGTATGAATAGCGATCCATTCTGCACCAGCGTCAATAATTTTTTCATAAAATGCCAGAGATCTTGCGTGATCATAGATGATTTTTCCTTCTTCTTTTTTCTCTAACAGCCGAGTTTTAACACAAACCGGGACATCATATCCCTCTTTGACCAGCGCATCTTTAATGCCTTTTACTATAGCGACTGCCATATCAGGTTTTTCTTCCGCGATTAACACGCCGCCTCCTTGTGGAATAAGCGCAGTGGAGCCCATGTTTATATCAATAGCAGCAGCGCCATTGCGTACAGCAAGTAAGGCAGCTTTAGCGAAAGTATTCGCTACATTCTGGTAATTGTTCTCTTCTGAAAACAATCCAAGATCATGAATCTCTATTGGTAAGTTATGCGGACCTGCTAGCTGGCAAACGAGAGGTCCATCCTGTGATGAGAGCTTCATTCTCGGTAGACCCGAGATGTAATTCGAGTCTTCCCAATACATCGGATTATAGCCATGTGTAACTGCAAATAATCCACCTTCTCTTACCAGTTCAGTGTAATTAACAAAAGGCTGGCTGTTAACCAGGTTCAAGAACCTTCTACCTTCCATAGTAGTAATTAGATCAATAGGTGCGCCCACTACCTTTGAAGTGATGATATCTTTCACAGTTAATGGTTTTCGCTGGGTACGATCAATCTCCATTTTCTCGTTCCCTGAATCGATTACAGCTCCATTAATATCATATCTGTTCAGCTGGAATCCCCAACCTTCATCAGTAAATTCTTTCAATGTTATATCATTTCCATTTGAAAGGCCAATAATTTCTAGAATCTGGAGCCTTTTGGTGCGATAATGTTTCAACTGGGTACTGAGGATGACAACGGGCTGGGTATCGGGCAGGATATCAGAAATAGGTACTTTCTCAATGTGCTCATCATTAGGCAGGAAAAAGGAAAAATCAACCATACCACTTTCTCGATTATAAAGAGCTGGTACGATTTCATAAACGATATCATTCGTTTTCGGCCATGAATGTGATATTTTTTCCTTCTCATAACTGGACATTTCAGTTTCTCGTTCCAGCGCTATTCGGACAAAAATCCTGCCATCTTGTGTGTATTCAGATACGCTATCTTTTATGGCACCTATCAAGGGAATGCTTACTTGAACAACTTCAGTAGAATTCTCAATTATTAGAGGTTGCTCGACATTGATTTTTTGTAATTTTAAATTATCAAGTTTCCCTTTTTCTTCAGAGGTCATCAAATTTATATTTCCACTATCCGATGAATTCTTAAATAACTCGCCCAAATAAACGGATTTTATTAAGCCGGATATCTTATCTGCGATATAAGGCCAACCAGTGCCCTTATCTCTAGCTATTCTCGACTTATCATATTCAATAAAATTATCAATAATCAACCGGTCTTTTTCTACATACGCTTTCACAAATTTATGTGGTGTAAAATATCGCCACATGAGCTGCTTACCGTCTTCGATTTCATATGGTCCATCAATATTAATCTGGACTTCCGGCAAACCGGCTTGAGCCCGGCATTCTTTAATCAACTGGGTTTTAATCTTGTCCCAATATTCCTTGGTGAAGTCAACCAATGAGATATCGCTGTTCCCCGAATATAACTGATATTCCAGTTTCTTGTTATACCACCCCGGAGGATCATCTGGTTTAGCACCAAGGCAATCTACTCTAGGAAGAAGCATCGAATAGACAGACATTCCAACCGTTACGTTTTCATCAATGTAATCGCCCCTACTAGCGACAGCGAACAAGTTATCGTTCATAATAGCCAATGGCTTTAAACGATTCTTATGCGCATGGATGCTAAAGAGCACAGTATCCTCAAACGGGTTATAAGGAGGCTCTTCCAGCTTATCTGCACCGACAAAATCAATATACCAAAGCTCTCCGATTAAAAAGGCAATATCAAATTTGTTCCCTGTTGATGATGCCGAACTAATTTTTTCGCCCAAATCTTTTTTGTCATCAACCTCAATGATTTGCAGTTTCTTTTCCCTCAAATAATAGTCAAGGCATTTCATTTCTGGGAACCGTTCCCGAAGGATACTATTAAAATATGGTATAACGAAGTTGAGTTCCAGGATATTACAATCATTATGCATCATCGGCTCCGATTTGGCTGCCAGCGTTACATTACAGCCTTTTTTCAACAATAACAGAGCATTCCATAGGACCTGAATAGACTCATTTCCATTATTTCCCATAGTAAGTAAAATATTCGGAGTATTTTTACCTGCCACCGTTTCAAGATGTTTTATCAGAGCATTTCTATCATCAATTACGCTTCCGCTTGCTTGTTCAACCCCGCTAATCTTTGATTCTAAGTTGTTCAACGCGATAGCTTCAAAAGATTGAAAGTATAAATTATTTACAGTATTTGTAAGATCTTTTATTTCTATTTCTAATTCTATTTTGCTTTTTTCTAAGGTATCCCTGACTTGCTTTTGAGCAAAATCAAGAGGACTATTTTGAGGCAGCTTAGACAGTTCTTTATTCACGGAAGAAATCGCTTCTTGCAAATCTTTTATTTCTAAGCTCAGCTTTTTATCAACAACGTCAATAAAAGATCTAAAGTTCAACAAACCTTGCTCTATCTTAAACTTATTACTATCATCCCAGTATTGACTGTGAGAAACACGATGATAATCTACATAATCATTAGTCAAACAAATAGAGTCTCCACTGGTCAGGTCTTCGAAATCCTTCAGTTTAGCCGGATCTAATAAGCTAATATACTTAGCTTTATTATCATTCCAGTCATAGATGGTATTTCCTAATTTACTTAGCAGTTTATTCAATGCTATCTGCCATGCATTCGGGAGTTTGTTCAGGTTCATTAATCGCTCAATATTATCATCGTCGTTCATTTCCTGCTTAATCTGATTAAACATGCCTGCCAGTTCATTAATGGTGTCAATAATCTTAAGTGTTTTATTTACATCGATACCTTCTTCAGCAGCTAGTTCGGTAGTATCCTTAAGAAAATCAGTATATAAATGAAGAATATCCCAATATTTCCTCATTTCCTGCAAACAAACAATCAGCTTATAATTATCTTTGATGACATTCTCGTAATTACCAATGCTGATATTGTGCACTATCCCGGATTCTACGTCAGCCATATATTTTTTAATTTTTTCTTCTTTTTCAATGCGGCATATTAATGACCAGGTATCCTCAACATATATCTTACGCAATTCCATCTTATCCGGCCAATATGATTGGATAATGTTAAACTTACTGGTTTCAACTCCAAAATGTTTGAAGAATTTGAATATCAATTCATTCGGCAAGCCAACAACTGTAAAAGGATTGCCATCGAGGCGTTCAACACAGAGAAAAAAATCACGATCCTGGATGCCTATTCCGGCGGTTCGACCAATATATCTATCCCATTTATAGTAATTATCAATAATATTTTCTACAGTAAGTTGTCGTGATTCAAAATCTGAAAAGGTTATATTGGCATCGGCTACTTTTGCTTTTAACTCACTCTCCAGTTGTTCCAGTTTTGCTTCCAACTTGTCCTGAGAAAACTGTGTAAAATGTCTTATTTTTTCTGGAATATCTGATAAATCTTCGGCGGATACCGGACCTTTTAACAATTTAACCATCAGTAAATATTCTTCTTTTAGCGCTTTTATTTCTGCCAACTTACCTTCATACTTATTAGTAAGCCCTAGCAGATGTACATATTTTACCGGTTCTTTCTCTATTATCCTTGTCAGCAATCTGCATTCTTCCTGACTTATTTTGTCCTCTAACGGCCTCAGATAAAAAATTGACTTACCATATCCAAGTTTATTGGAGTACCTTGGTAATTTTTTGATATCGCTAAAAAAAATCCTTAGCTCATTTTTAAAATTTTCGTTACTAATTTCATCTTTAGCTTCAGCCTTATCCAATAATTGCAGTAAATCAGGATCATCCTTAAATAAGAACCGTCCCCTGTTATCTATTACTCCCAATTCCTTGAGTTTATCGAATATTTCCTGCGGTCCATTGCCAGATTTAATTTTGTTAACAAAAGTTTTTAAATCAGACAATGTTATGAACCAGCCATTATTTAAGACTGAGATCCCTGTCATGGCTTCAAGCTTCCTTTTTCCTCTGAAAATAGCCTTGAAGGACTCTAACGAAAGACCAGCTTTCGATGCTACTTTCTGTTCGATTCCGCCTAAATAGATCCTTGTAATTTCAGAAACTATAATTTCATTATTTTTTTTTATATTCTTCTCTGCATACAGTATGCTTTTTTGCAAAGCCGTTGCGATAAGATAACTTCTCCCTTTTTTTCCAGGGCCGGGATTAAAGTCACCGCTGTTATTGTTATCCGTTTCAAAGCTATTGCCTATCAAAGAAGCAAGGATTTCGCCTCTGGCATCTGAAGGATTGTTAAGCACGCACCCCAGAGGTTTTTGGCTTTCAATATCATTCGGAGTAATGAATTCTGATATAGCGTGGTCTAAAGATTCTTCCGTTTTTTCAAGTGATAAAGATCCTCTTTTCTCACTTTCTACTAATTCTCGTTCAATACGCACCATAATATTCAACATAGCATCATGATACTTACCTAGACCACCGACCGGTAGAATTCTTAACAGCTTAGCAATATTAGAGTGACCGCCTCTTGAGGATTTCGATTCTTTAATAATTTTCTTTTTCATTTGATCTGCTCCTTCAATAATTATTAATATACGATCTTAGTTCTCTCAATTTCTTCTGGCCAATATGAACTGATTATCTCCGAAACAGAACGCATAGTGATGAAACTATCGATAAAGCGGGAATTAATAATGCTAACCGGCAAGCCCACGACGGTGCAAGGATCACCAAGAATATTCTCAATGCACAGAAACAACTCTCGATCCTGGATTCCAAACCCACCGGCTTTGTTCTTATGCTTTCCTTCAACACAATATGCTTCGGTAATATCTTGAACGGTTACAATTTCTTTTAATAGTAACGGCTTAAGATATTTATATTCTTTGTCCTCAACAAGACTCGTGAGCAATTGACGCTCTTCTGCACTCATCGGACAATCTAAGGGCCTGAACCTCACAGTGGAACACGCATTGTTTATATGAATTGCACCATCCTGAATTTTATACACAACCAGTCCGGTAGTGGCTTTTATTTCTTTCCCCATTTGGCTTTGGAGTTTCTCGATTTGGTCACCTAAGGGGACACTCTCCTGGTTGATTTTCCCTACTCTCTCGCCATTACCAAGGTTTATGAAGGTATCGCTGGCAATAATTATAGAATTCTGGTTAAGAGTCAATTTGTTAGTGAATGCAAAGGAAATAATTTTTTGAAGCGCGATATTCATCACTGCGATTTCCGGCCTGACGCTTTTAATATCGTATTCAATCTGATTTCCAGGATCTATAATTGACAGCTGTTGAGCAGGTAATGCTTTTGACAGCAGGTCTTTTCGTCTCGGTGACGTAGAGGTTAAAATCACATTGATATCGGTTTGATTACTATTCAGAGAAATATTTAATTTTAAAAGTTCATATATATAGCTGGAGAGATATACGCCAACCCCGTCGCAACCTACACTTTCATCATCTTGGAGCATTTGAGCCAGCAGTGTATATGCAGCTTCAGGAGCATCTTGGAGTTTGCCAATAAACAATCTAAAATCATCCTCAAGTTTGTTAACTACTGCCACGTTATAATTGAGTTTTGGCAATGCGCTTTTAGAATGGACAGAAAGTATTTTTTTATTCATATTTAAATTCCTAAATAAGTCATTTACGTTGGTTCCATATATTTATCGAAGTAAATTGCCTAATATTTCTCTCATATATAAAAATACTTTTATAAATGACATAAAATTATATTTTCGGAATATTTAATGCCAGATAATTCTTTTCAAATTTCCACGTAGAATATCAACACTGGTCATAACTTTGACATAGCTTTGGCATAACTTATGTTTATTTTATTGCAATTATGGGAATAATATAATATAAGCCTATTGATTAAATAAGGAGAAATATTATGAATATTAACAACATTTCCGAGCATTCATATCTGCCGACAGAAAACAATATTCAAAACTCCTTCGAAAAGCTCTCCAGCGGAAAAGAAATAAACAAAGCGAGCGACGGGCCATCAACACTAGTCGATATAAACAGAATAGCCGCAATGATTTCAAGCAATATAAAACAAGTACAGAACGAGCAAACCTCAATATCCATGAATAACACCGCAGATGCCGGGTATTCTCAAATCAACAATAACTTACAACAAATAAGAGAACTCGCAGTTCAATCTCAAAACGGCACCTATGGCAGTACGGAAAAAGAAGCTATCCAGGGACAGATTGACAAACTTGCAGACAACACAAGAAAAATTATTGATAACACTAACTTCGGAAATCAAAATTTGATTACTGAAGGAGACAAACTGAAAGAAGTGCTAAAAGGCGCTTCGACTGATATGTCGACAAAACAAATTGATGCTGCGATTAATGAAGTATCATCGCAACAAGCTAACGTGGGAGCAAAAACCCAGGAAAGCCAGTCAACAATTAACAGCAAACTTAACGAAATTGACAGTCAGCAATCAAGCCTCTCAGTACTACAGAATATCGATACGGCAAAGGGCGTCATGAATCTCCTGAGAGATCAGTTACAGATTCAAACATCTATATCAAGTATGAAAAACCTAATGCACATAAACAAAGATAAGATTGAACGATTATTAGGATAATTCAATTATCACAGATCTATCATCGTAACTGAATCCCTCCTCATTAAATATTATCGAGGAGGGATTCCTGTATGTTTGAATATTCTACATGGTGTGCCTTCATTGAAGCAAAATGCAACACACGGCAACCATAATCTAACAAAGATTCCCCATGATAAAGCCTTCCTGGCTAGTTGGTACAATAATTGTTCTTAAGCACTCCAAGTATTCCATATTATAGAGGAGGCAAGGATATCATGTATGACACCTATAACGATTTCAAAAAAATTAATTTCCCATCAAACAGGTTGCAAGTTAAAAGCGCCAGAAATAATAAAGTATTCGTGGCAGAACCTCATTCAGGAATAATCACGGTATTTGATTCTGAGGGTACACAGATAAGAAGTTTTGGAGGGATTACCAAAACTAATGAAGATGGGCGGTTCACAAATGGAAATAACGGGTATGCGATTTCGCATTTAATCATTGATTCAGAACAAAACATTTATGTCTCGGATATTGGGAGAAACCGGATACAGAAGTTCAATCCGGAAGGAGAATTCGTTACGTCATTTAACTGCTTTTCAAATATGGACCGCCACACTATTAATCTGGCAATTGACAATGAAAACTATCTGTACGTTACGAACCTCGATACAGGGGTTATAAAAAAGTTTGATAAAGAAGGGAAATTCCAGTGCGATATTGATGCACCTGCTTGCGATGATACACATCTTTTCATCACAATAGATATAGAAGAAGACTACGAAGAAGAGCTTCGACATGAAGAGGAATCACTCAGTGTATCAAAATTCCTAGATACAATAATGAAATACTTTGAACCTACCTTGAGATTACTTCATTTCAATTACAAGCAATCCTCAATTTACTATAAATGTCCGTAGATATTTTACTTATAGCAGCAAATATAAAAAGATTCAGTTAGGAGGTGATCACTTTGAAACAATTAATTCTCGCATGGATAGTAATTTTATTATTTTTTATGTTTCAAAACCTGGATTTCCATTTATTTATCAGCCAAAACGGCACTATAAAAAGTAAGAACTCAGCATATAAAACTGTATATAAAAACAGAATATTAGAGGACCTGAGAATCAACAGCGCAAAAGAACTAGACGAACTATGCAAGTTATCGAGCAACCTAATCGAATCATTGTTTGAATTTACGCAATCAAAAATCAGCTAAGGTTCGGACTTATTGTACAAATTAACAATCAGAGCTTATTCTTTAGATGAATTAAGATGTCTTTTTTATCGATAATTAGTGTAACTACTAATGAGGTAAAAAAAATATGTTTATGCAAAGCTATTATGCACCTAGAAGCAATAACAATAAAAAAACTAAGCATTGTAATGTAACACTTGTTTATCTATCTTCCCACAATAAACTCGGGAAAAAAAGCAAGAAAAAAATTATCATATATACTTGTGAAATATAATAGTAATCAACCGGGACTTTTTGAAACAGCAGACAGCAAAATATTTATTGACTTAAACCCTGATAACTCTTTTCAAGCAACACGTTAGCAACCGCATAATTCCGAGTGTGAGACAAACTGACATGGATATTTTTAATGCCTTGTTGTTCACAAAAAGTTGATGCTTTTTCAGACAATTTGACCAAAGGTTTGTCCATATCATTTTTGACAATCTCAATATCTTTCCACGTAATAGTGCGAAATCCCGTACCTAGAGCTTTTACGACTGCTTCCTTTGCTGCGAACCTTACGGCAAAACGCTGATACTGCATTTCAGGAGATACAGTAGAATACTTGATCTCGCCGGCAGAAAAAACTTTTTTTAAAAATTTGTCGCCATATGCATCTATTATTTTTTTTATGCGTGATACTTCGACGATATCGATTCCAATCATAATATTATTTTACTTCCGTAACCCAACCTGAGTATTTCTGATTATTTCCGCGAACAATATCAAAGTAAATATCCTGAAGTTTCTTCGTAATCCCGCCCACGGCACCAGTGCCGATTTTTCGCCTATCAATTTCTATCACAGGAGAAACCTGAGCTCCAGTACCACACAGGAACATCTCATCCGCCAGATATAGCTCCGTCCTGTCAATAGAACGCTCAACCACCTCGATACCCAGCTCATCCTGCAATAGTTGAATTAATGCAAATCTCGTAATTCCTTCCAGAATATTTTCATGAATATGAGGAGTGATCATCTTTCCATTTTTATACATAAAAAGGTTTTCGGCTGATCCTTCAGCCACATGACCATCCAAATTAAGCATTATTGCTTCATCGTAACCATCGAGCATGGCATCGGTCTTTGCAAATGCAGAGTTAACATAAGCGCCACACACCTTTGCTCGTGCAGGCATCATGGTATCATCTATCCTCTTCCATGATGATGTTCTTACCCGAATGCCTGATTCAATATCAACATAGGCTCCAAAAGGTGCCGTAAATATAGTTAAATCCGATTCAAGATTGTGTAATCTGACACCAATTATTTCTGAAGATTTATAAGCAAGAGGCCTTATATAAAAATCTTCTTTATAATTATTAAGTTTTGCTATTTCTAACGTCTTTTCGCAAAGCTCATCTACTGTATAATGAATATCGATCATCATTATTTTAGCAGAATTAAAAAGTCGCTCGAAATGTTCTCTTAGCTTAAGAATAAATATAGATTGTTTCTCTTCATTATAGTATCCCCGGATTCCTTCAAAAACACCGGTCCCATAGTTCAATGCATGTGTAACTACTGAAATCTTTGCTTCTTCCAGTGGAACTATTTTACCTTTAAACAGAGCGTATACCATCTGCGACCTCCTCTATTTATTGAGCTAATAAAAAAAAACCTTTTCTATTTTAGCTTAATAATTTACTTTTTACAATTTAGTATTACACGCAATAAAAACTTCGGGAGTACGATTATCCGCATGAAACGTGACGGTTCCTGGAAAAACCGGAATACCCATTCAACATTTAATTTCTGGAATATTTGGGGCGCTCTTTTTTTCGTACCTGAAATCACATCCATCGAGCCTCCAATTACCATCGCAACCTTTGGTTGTAACTTATCCTTATTCTTAACAAGCCAATTTTCCTGCTTCGGCGCACCAAGACCGACAAAAACAATATCAGCACCGCTCCGGTTTATCAACTCAACCATCTTGCTATCATCCTGGAAGTACCCATCATGGAAGCCCACAACTTTGAGTCCGGGATAACGTTTCTCCAGCTCAATCGCTGCAAGTTCGGCAATCCCGGGCTTTGAACCAAACAGAAAGACACTACCCGCTTTTTTTTCGCAAAGATACAGCATGGTATCAATTCCGGTTATTCTTTCTTTGATCGGGTGCCCTAACATTTTTGAGGCTATCAATACTCCTATCCCATCGGGCAAATTAATATCGCTGCTATTCAACATAGTCTTGATATCAGGATCAAACTGGGCCATATAAATAATTTCTGGATTTGGCGTAAAAACCAACTTTAGACCTGAACCGTTATCAATATGGTCCTTTACATTTTCGTAAAGCTGTTGATAAGTGACATCTGTAACATTAACTCCAAGAATACTATACTGTTCCATTTCCAGGACTACCTCCATCGTTTATCAAATCAAAGAGCGCTTTAAATCCAGCCTCTACAGAATTTATTTTGCCTTCAAAAATCTCCTCATTACGCTTTTTTACATTTCCGGATAACAGTTGCTCAAGCTTCGTTTCCAGAGTATCAAGATCAAGCGATACCTTACCGGTGTCCACCCCATCCAGAAAGTTACTTACTTTCGGATCATACGTTATACCAAGGAACCTTATATTAGCCGAAAAAGCCAGTATCAACAGATGCAGGCGCATTGCCAGCAGATAATTACATTTGAACACTTCTGTAAAATTATCGATCGTCAGTTGACATACTGTTGCCTTCACAGTCAGCATGCTATTAATCTTTGTCACTAAATCAAGTTCATGTTCTTCCTGTAAAATAAAAAACTTTAAAGAAACATTATATTTTTCAACGATACGATTGATAATTGCAGCAAAATGGTCAGCATTTATCTCCTCATTTCCTGTTTGCCTGACATTTAATCCCAAAACATTTTCCAGATTATTCATTGTTGTCAAATCTACAGAATCCCGAAAAAATGAGAGTGAAGGATCATCAAAATACTGCAAAGGCCTTCGAACCTTAACTGTATTCTTGAGAAGTTGTAATGACTCCACGTCCCTAAGCGACACATAATCCAGAAAATGATCAATTACATAGCGAAAAATATAGTGATTTATTCTTCGCTTAAGAGGCCCAATTCCTTGGAAGGCTACCAGGACTTTTTTTCCCGTCAGTTTAGCGAGTAATATTAAAAAAATATAATAATACAAGCTCTTGGATGAGGTCGTATCCTGAAAAATTCCTCCTCCACCAAACAGAACGATATCTGACTGTCGCACTGCCCTAAAAATATGAAAGAAACTAAATCGCGGGATATAAGTAATCTTGTCATGACTATGATATTTTGTCGAAAGGACATGGATTCTTTTCCACTTGCCGTTGCCTTTTAGTTTATTAATAAATGTTTTAAGGAGAACTTCGTCGCCAAAATTTCCATAACCGTAATAACCAATCAAGAAAATAGAGTTCATTATTATTTTTCTGCTTTACCTAAATATTTTTTTACGAAAGAGTATGATCCAATTACAAATAGGGAAACAATTATGCCCACAATTAACCCTGCCGTCGATCTAAAAAAAGATAAGAGCAAAGGCGTATGAACATGAGCAAAAGTATTTATGACCGAAATCGGGGCTATTGTAGCTAATATAGCACCTATCCACAGCTTGTTAAATTTAAAAAACCGATTAGCCCCATACAAGGAAAAAATCATGACAGGGTATGCAAGTAAGATTTCTTTTGTTCGTGGGCGAGCATAGAAAAGATTTTCGAGGAATTCGCGAAAGGATGTCTCGTGGGCTGATACCGGTACGACCATGTTATTTCCGCTCCTTGTAATATACAAAAGCAGCAAACCGGCAAAAGCAGCAATAGCAGCAATATACCCTATGGTTATCGACTTCTGCATCATTCTTTTGAATACAAACATTATTGACCTCAATCTATCAGGTTCAACAAAGAAGTATAGACCCGCAAAAAGAAGCGGTGCGAGAAACGCGATCTTAACACCGGAAAAGCCTTCTACACCGACAACGTTCACCGGTTTACTCAATAATATGACTACAAACATCGCACCGCATAAAGATATCAGGAATATTTTTGCAGCCCTGATAATGCTTTGAGGCAAAGTCAAAGCCGGTTCATATTTACTCGATGGAAACTGAGATATAATCGCATAGGTAGGGAAAAATATTGCCGCCAGCAATGCTAGTCCGGAATACAAACCCGGATAGCTTGATATAAATGGGATAATTGCTGCAACTATTATGACAGCAGAAAGTATGACATAGTGCTTATACCAATTCATCTTAAAAAATCTGTCAATAATCAGCATAAAAACAGACCATATACCGACAATTATAAACATAAGATTGACCGACCTGAGAGATGAAACATTACTGAAATCCATCTGGATTGCCTTCCCGATACGGTATCCTTTGTTAGTCAGTGCTTGTGAGATCATAGTAATATAGTCAGAATTCAATTTTGCCATATCCGGTCCAAGCTCCAGCTCCGCAAAGGGATTGATGAACAACAAACGTATATTTCGCTCGCGCGCTGCTCTAAAATACCGTTTTACAGCCTGAGATACAGTGTACGTCGAAAGCTCATTTGTCGGGATACTGTGAACTTTCATAGTATATTCAGGGATTAAATGTGCCAGTTTTGAATCGCCCTTTTGAAATGCAAATTCGATAAACCCAAAATTATATCCATATTTTCGGAATTGGGCAGCTGTTGCTTTGAAATTATTCTTGTAGCCTAGAATGGTATCGCCTTCAAAAATAATTTTGTCTACAGGAACCTCCATATTCGATAAAGAGGTGAATATTGCAGATATAGTTTCCGGACTATAGTAAAAACTTTGTTTTAATCGAGGAATTACATAGAGATTACGATTACTTATTGCTTTTGCTATTTTATTGTCAAAACCTAAAGGAAGAGATTTAAGGCCTTCTTCCGATCCTTTGATTTCCAAAATGTTCATATCCAGTTCTTTTACTCTGTCAGGTCCGAGTTGAAGAGTTAGACCTGCTCGAACATCGTCAGATAATCTTTTGTTATCACAAATAACATAAACATACTCAGAGGTTGTTTTCATAATATTGATCAAGTGACTGATCTTATTGCTGTAGTTCCTATGAATCCGGTTCAGATTGTTAAGCTGGTCAACAGTAAGAAGGGTAACCATGCCATCCTTTTGCAGCGTTTCCAGATTTCGTTCTTCTAAAGCTATCGAAGTTATACCGGCAGTACTTATTCTTCCGAGCATATCATCAAAAGGTATTCCGTAATTTTTACTCATTTCCTTTACAGTATTAAATGACATGATCAGCTCAACATTTTTATTATTAGTTTCCATTATTATTTTAGAAACAACAATCCCACTACCGAGAAGAAGTGCCATGATAATAAACAACCAATAAGTTAACCTGTAATTCCTTAAAAAATGGCGATAATTTATGCTATTTCTCATTTGATGTTCCTATCTTAAAATTTCATTGCACTTGCGAACGCAAATATCCCTCAATAAATTCTGCAATATCACCATCCATAACAGAATTAACATTACCAGTCTCAATCTTTGTCCTATGATCCTTTACGAGTGAGTATGGATGAAATACGTACGATCTGATTTGATTGCCCCAGCCGATCTCTTTCTTTTCGCTTCGGGCCTTGCTCAATGACTCTTTTTGCTGGTCCATTTTTAAATTGTACAATTTTGAATACAAAATATGCATGGCCATCTCTTTGTTTTTTGTCTGCGATCTGCCTGCCTGGCATTGAACCACCAGCCCTGTCGGTATATGCGTAATTCGAACAGCAGAATCTGTCTTATTTACATGCTGTCCGCCAGCGCCGCTTGACCGATAGGTATCGATCCTGATTTCTTCAGGGCTTATTATAGTATTCTTATCTTCTTCCACTTGGGGGATAACATCAACTGAGGCAAAAGAAGTCTGTCTTTTACCATTGGCATTAAATGGTGATATCCGCACGAGCCTATGAATTCCAATCTCATTCTTCAAATAACCATAAGCATATAAGCCTTCCACCAAAATAGTAGCACCTTTAATGCCGGCTTCATCTCCAGGGGAATAATCAGAAACTTCGAAACGAAATCCTTGCCTTTCAAAGAATCTCGTATACATACGAAAAAGCATTAGCGCCCAATCCTGAGCATCAGTGCCACCAGCGCCTGCCGTGATAACAAAAATACCGTTATTATTGTCATACGGACCATTTAACAAAGACTCTATTTCGAAATGCTGAAATTCAGAATAAAGCACATCAAATGTTTTCTTTAGATCTTCAGCATGCTCGTCATCTGCTTCATTTTCTTCGAGTAATAAATTGATAAACTCAAGTTGATCAGAAATTTCAGTGTACAGCTTCTGGTAGCGATCAAATTTCTGTTTAAAGATCGATAGTTCTTTGACTACCTTATTGGCAGAGTCTGGTTTATTCCAGAAATCCTGAGATTCGGATTGTTTTTCTAATTCGGAAATTTTGAACTGTAGATTAGGTAGGTCAAAGATAGTTTCCCATCTTAGTTATTTCATCGAGCATTTTACTCGCTAGTGTCTTTAATTCAGTTAATTCCATTATGGGTACCTTTCTTACATATCGATATGGTCAGGTTAATTTCCACAACACTTCTTATATTTTTTCCCGCTCCCGCAAGAGCACACATCATTTCTTCCTACTTTGCCTAGATTGTGAACCGGTTGCAAAGCTTCTTCTGTCTGCCCGCCACTATAAGACACGTTCCTTACAATAGGTGCAACTTCTACTTCCTGCACCACTGGTTGCATTCGATACAGCATACTCACCGACTCTTCTTCTATCATTGTCATCATCTCGCGAAACATGGTATAGCCTTCAATCTTATATTCAACAAGCGGATCTCTCTGTCCGTATGCTCTTAGACCTATCCCGTCACGGAGAACGTCCATGTTATGAAGATGGTCGATCCATTTCGTATCCGCAATCCTGAGCATTACGATTTTTTCCAGCTCCCGGTGATTTTCTTCACCGATAATTCGTTCCTTATGTTCATAGAGTTCTGAAGCAACGGACATCAAATCTTGAGTAAGGTCTTCTCTTGAGTTTGAGTTCTCAACAATAGCCGAAATATTTTCTATGGGAAATATGTTCTGCAACGATTCAACAAGGAGTTCCTTATCCCATTGGGTTTTATTTATATCAACCTTTTCAGGAACATGAAGGTTAACAAAATCAACTATAATATTATTGATTATTTCGCGAACCTTCTCTTTGAGGGTGGCCCCCTCAAGGATCGTTCTTCTCAGTTTATAGAAAGAATCTCTTTGTTTATTCATAACATCATCAAACTTAAGTATCTGTTTACGAATTTCGAAATTATGCATTTCTACTTTTTTCTGTGCCTTCTCTATCGCTCTCGATACTAATGAATGCTCAATCGGGGTGTCATCAGGAAGCCCCAGCGTCCCCATGATCTTTGCGATCCGGTCAGAGCCAAACAATCGCATAAGTTCATCTTCAAGGGATACATAGAACTTGGAGAATCCGGGATCTCCTTGCCGCCCTGATCTTCCTCTCAACTGATTATCAATTCGTCTGCTCTCATGACGTTCAGTACCAATAACATGAAGTCCGCCTATACCTGAAACTCCTTCACCCAGGACAATATCAGTACCCCGTCCAGCCATATTAGTCGCTATAGTCACTGCACCTTTTTTTCCAGCCTGTGAGATAATCTCTGCCTCTTTTTCGTGGTATTTAGCATTTAAAACGTGGTGCGGAACACCTTTTCTCTGAAGTAATTCTGATAAATGCTCAGAGGTCTCAATCGCAATAGTACCAACAAGAACAGGGATGCCTTCCTTATGTGCTGTAGCTACTTCGTTAATAATTGCTTTATATTTTTCATTCCTTGACTTGTAGATGACATCAGGAGCATCTTCACGCACCATATCTCTATTGGTAGGAATATCAAGAACTTCCAGTCCGTAGATTTTCCCGAATTCTGCTTCTTCTGTCATCGCAGTTCCGGTCATACCGGCAAGTTTTTTGAACATTCGGAAATAATTCTGAAAAGTAATAGAGGCAAGAGTTTGGCTTTCAGCTCTAATATTAACATTTTCCACTGCTTCAATAGCCTGATGCAATCCATCACTATATCGTCGGCCAATCATCAATCTACCGGTAAATTCATCGACGATAACAACCTCTCCTTCGTTGATAACATAATCAACATCCCGCTTAAACAATTTGATTGCCTTCAGACATTGGACTATCATATGTGCTGTGTCCATATTAGCAACATCATAAAGGCTTTCGATATTAAGCTCTTTTTCAGCTCTTTCCATTCCATTTTCGGTCAGGATAACATTTTTTTGTTTTTCATCGACGGTATAATCTTCATTTATTGTAAGCATTTTTGCGATACGTGCTATTTTTTTATATTTTGCGGTCGAATCTTCCACCATTCCAGATATTATTAATGGAGTCCTAGCTTCATCGATAAGAATACTATCAACTTCATCAACGATCGCAAAATTAAGATTTCTCTGCACGCATTCCTCAATGCTTGTGGCCATATTGTCCCTTAAGTAGTCAAAACCAAACTCATTATTCGTTCCATAAGTAATGTCAGCATTATAAGAGATTTTTCGTTCAACATGGCTCATTTGAGACTGAATAACACCAACACTTAATCCAAGGAACTCATAAACTTTACCCATCCATTCCCTGTCTCTTTTTGCCAGGTAATCATTGACCGTAACAACATAAACGCCTTCACCGGTCAAAGCATTAAGATATGCAGGCAAAGTCGCAACCAGAGTTTTTCCTTCCCCGGTCTTCATTTCCGTAATCTTACCCTGGTGAAGAACTATTCCGCCCAAAAGCTGAACATCAAAATGTCGCATTCCAATTGACCTTTTGGCAGCTTCACGTACGACAGCAAAGGCCTCCGGCAAAAGATCATCGATAGTCTTTCCGTTAGCAAGAAGCTGTTTAAAGTAAGAGGTTTTATTCCTCAACTCTTCATCACTCAATGGAACAATTTCCGGTTCAAACAGGTTTATCTTGTCCACCAACGGTTGCAATGCAGCAATCTTCTTTTGATTCGCATCACCAAACAATTTAGCTATAAACTTTAACAATACAATTCTCTCCTTTTTAGGTCCTCTATAATCCGAACCTTTAAAACAACAATTAGCTTACGATTAAATTCCCGAAATCGCCTTCTTTTCTTGTATAGGCAATATTAACCGCACCAGTGTCAATGTTTTTATAAACGAAAAAGTCATGATCAATCATTTTCATTTGTAAGGTAGCTTCCTCGGGTGTCATCTCAGTAAGCGAAAGTATTTTGCTCTTTGATATTTTAGGCAGGTTATTTCTTTCCTCTTCAAGAATCTCGGCTACAAGCGTTTTGCCAATTGATGACTTCTCTTTTTTTCTGGTCTTTAGTTTTTCTTTATATTTTATTACCTGTTTCTCCAGCTTGTTAAAAACCATATCAATCGAGGCATACATATCCTTTGAAGCTATCTCACCACGTATTAATGATCCTGATGCCCAAATTGTTACCTGAGCCACATGCCGTTTATCCTCTTCTTTTGTTGATCTATAGTCAAGCTCAACGTTAACCTTCTGAATATTATCAAAATATTTTTCTATTTTAGATAATTTTTTTTCTGCATAATCTTTTAGCGCTTCTGTCATTTCTAAGTTATGGCCTCTAACTATAACTTTCATTATTTTCATCCTCTCTTTCAAAGCTTAAATATATACCTAGGTTATATTATCATATTTAATATGCAGTCTCAAGCAATATTATGGTTAGCTGCTAGCTACACTTAGTTCTGTGTTTGAAGCAAATTCTAATAGAAGATTAAATACAAAAGGAAAATATGATTGGAAGAAAAGGCAAGGATGATATCCTATTGATGCTCAAGGCGTAAAAGATCATTCACTTCTTTGACTGGGGCAAATGTCTCATTGGGCATAACAACATATATGGAATTCCATCCGTCCATGGTGCCATTCCATAAACCCGGATGCTCCATCCGTTTTACTTCCTTCCCCAGGAACCTTCTCGATACAATAAAATACCGCGATTTATTAATAAATTCTGTCAGATCAAAAAAATTACCTTTATAGTCTACGGGATCTGCCAATATATCGACCGGATTAAAGTATTTTCCCTTTTCCATAAGCGATTTTTGCTCTAAAGGAATTTCATCTTTTTCAACAATAGATATGATTCGATAGTCCCCGTATTCAATAATAAATGGACCGCCTCCCGGCTCTCCCTGATTCTTAACTACTCCAACGATTTTAATCGGGCGATTCAAGGCAATCCTTGCAATCCTTTTCATTTCGTCAAAAGGTGCATTAGAAAAACTATCATTATCAATAATAAGCTGGAAACCTTGTTTCTGTAATGCAAACATTTGATCTCTCAGGTCCGTTTCGCTTATTGAGTCAGCATCAAGACGAGTCAGAATAGTGCTGACTTTTGTTTTTATTTGGCTGAGATAAACGGAAAATGCCTTATGATATTTGTCTATGACCTGTTTGCGAATCTCGTCACTCGTTACATTATCGACATTACGCAAAATAGATGGGCCATTATTTGGCAAATTTTTGATAAGCGCCCCATGTCCAGCAGGGAAAAAAGAAATCTTCCCATCATTATTCCGAACTATTTCTTTTGTTGCCGGATCGATTGCAATAGTATTCGTAGAATTATATTGTTCCGAAATATGAATATAAACCTGACTCAATTCGTTGTTCTCTTTTTTTATCTTTTCAATGGCCTGTATAAATTGGTCCTGATGTTCATGCAATATAGTAATAAACAAGTTCCCGTTCCCATATCGCAAGGCTTCTTCCATTTGTGCTTCCAGTGCCAAGATAGCTCTGCCGTTTTGCACATGAAAAGGGATAAGCGCTTTGGGCTTATTTCTATAATTCAACCCATTCTCATTGAGAACGTACGATATGATCGTCTTATACTTTTTTTCGTCAACCAGTTTGGATAAATTGAGGTTATCCCGTTTTAAGACATCTTTCAATTCCCTTACAAAAGAAAAATGAGGACCGGGCTGACGTTCATCCAAACCTTTTATAAAAGTATTAACTTTTTCATTATCATCATCAGAGGCATTCTGATAGTAACTCTCGAGGAAGCCAAACATACGTGATGCCGCACCTGACATCGGTGTAAATTTGACAGGTTTATTTTCGATAGCTTCATAACCATAGGCGAGATCATCAAGCAGGTTATCTATAGAGATCAGACCTTCTTCTTCTGTTGCCGGCTTTATCAACTTCACCTGCTTTTTCTCAGAAACTAAGACATTATAATTATTTACAACCTCACGCAGGTCCTTGTCCTGCAATTGGATTTCCCGAAGATCTTCACCTGATAATCTATGCGTACGGATAAAACCAGTAAGATCTGACATCTGTTTTAATTCTATCATTACTGTATCCTCACATTGTTTCAACATACAATTCTGCTATTTTCGACACATTAAACAATAAAGTAAAACTCTTAATACATTATTATACTTGATATTACCAAAATCACCCAGTAATTAATATGGAGGTAGGTTATAACATTTTTTAGGAATGTTCAAGAGTCCAGTTTATGGAATCAAGAATTCTCCTTGATCCTTAGGTTTTCTTTTATTCTTAACATAGGTAGAATACACTTGTGGCAATTTGCTATAAATCTTAGATACCGGCACGGTTATTCCCAGACCACTTCCACTACGGTCACTGCTTGACCAAATAGATACCTCTTTTTGATTTGGCAAGAAAGCCTTACGTTCTGGTTTCGGTATGTCTGGTGGAGTTAGAACATCCGGGCCTATAGTATATTCTACTGTTGAAGGCGGCATCGTTTCAGACTGTTTTTTGTATGCAGTGATTGCATTTACCCGCTTGAGGTCAATTGGTGTAGCAATAGTTTTATTTCTCATTTTAGATATCGTTTCCAGATGTACTAAGTTCCTAAATATATCAAAACATAATAAATATTAGTTATTTCTTAAAAATAATTTCATTAAAGAAAACTAAAAACAAAACCTCGAGGGATAAATATCGAGGTTCAAATGTCTGTGATTAATGCGCTTTCACTACAAATAAATACTTAGTATATTCTAAAAGGCAGTGTCAAAATAGCTTACGGCACCAACCCAAAGATGTTGCTCTTCATCTTCAAAATCTTGATATACCTTTACAAATTCTGCTGAGAAGTTTTTAAAGTCTTTCCCGGTTAAATCTTCATCAAAATCTTTACAAATTTCCTGATTTAAAAGTAAGGCTAATTGTGCTGGCATACTTAACTCCCTTCAAATGTTGTCTTCCTACTAATAGTGTGCCCACAAGTTTATTGAGTTAAACATATTATTTTTTGAAGGTATTTTTTGAAGAAATTATTCAAGCATTGTTAGTCTTAAACCTTCTGCATAGGTAGGATGCGCATGAATAACATTTGTAAACGCACTTACGGTTATAGCTGTTTCCATCGCAATAGCCGCCTCCATAATAATGTCAGAGGCATGCTCACCCATTATATGAACACCTAAAATTACACCGCTCTCTGGCTCGAAAAGTATTTTAAACAACCCGACGATCTCATCTTCTGCCTGAGCCTTCCCTAAGCTGCGATATAAATACTGTTTGCTTACATACGGCAGATGGACATTAATTAATTCGTTCTCCGTTAAACCCACACTACCAATTTCGGGGATAGTGAAAATGCTCATTGGTACATTCTTGTAATTAATTTTCCGCGGAACCCCTAAAATATGATCAATAACTGATCTTCCCTGCTCAGCCGCTACATGCGCCACCATTTTTTTCCCGGAGACGTCACCTACAGCATAAATAGTAGGAACCGAGGTTTGCATATAATCATTTACGGCTATGCTTCCTTGTTTGTCGAGCGTGATACCGGTCTCAATTAGTCCCAGATTATCGGTGATCTTTCTTCTGCCCACTGTAACAAGAAGTTTTTGAGCCGAGTGCAGTGCTCCATCGCTATCAATAATATTTATGCCGCTAGCCGAATGTTCAATTTTTTCTATTTTTTTTCCGGTAAGGACTTTTATTTTTTTCTTTTTCATTTCACGCAATACTAGCGTACTTAAATCATGATCTTCTAATGGCAGGAGAAAATCCTGTGCTTCCACGACAGTAACGTTAACTCCGAACTCTGCGAAAATGAAGGCAAATTCGCAGCCCATAACTCCCCCACCCATGATGATCATCGATTCAGGAAGTTCCTGTGACGAAAGCATATCGTCACTCGAAAGAATGTCCTTATGGTCGATCTCGATATTTCCAATATTTGCAGTCCGCGTACCTGTCGCAACTATCACATATCGAGCAGTAATAGGATCTGACTGTCCTGTGACAGAAATAGACGTTACATCAATAATTTTTGCAGAACCAAAGACAAGCGTGATACCTGCTTTGCGGAGTTGACCCTCCAGGGCTTTTCGATTGATATCGACTATACTATCTTTTCTTGCCATGACTTTTTCATAAGAAAGTGATAGCGACCCTTCGGATATCTCGATCCCGAACTTACCCGCTGACTTCATCAGTCGATAGGCTTTCGCGGAAGAAAGAATGGCTTTGGTCGGGATACATCCGCGATTAAGGCAGGTACCTCCGATAAGATCTTTTTCGATGAGAACTACTTTTAGGTTTTTTTTAGCTGCATACAAGGCTGCCTCATACCCACCGGGGCCTGCTCCTATTATTGCAAGATCGTACATCATTGGTCTCTCCTCGATTACCCTGGACTGTTCTAAGCGATCAATCTTATTTATAGAATGAATCCATTAACTCAAAAATTTCGCTGATCTTTTTTTGATCTACAAGATTCCTGACCCTATCCAGATAACTAACAAGTTCGCTTTCCGATGAGAATGCAATAGCTAATTCTAATCGTTCATCTTCCAAATCTTTACAATAATTGAGCTTGATATCCCGAGAAAGCTTGCATTCCTTTACTTTGTCGCGCATCAACTCTTGGTAGCTTTGAATATCAGGATATCTTCTTTTTTGCAGAAGCTCTTTAATCTTTTGAACCCTGAGCATTTTATGCACTGACTGATCATTATACAGGAGCTGAATATCTTCATTTTCGATAACTTGTTTGATAGTAATATTATCCATAATTGCAAGTTCAATGATTAACTCAAAAAGCTGTTTGATATTAGAGTAGCTTAACTGAAAGGAATCAATAAAACTGATGAGACAAAGTTGATCTTCAGAGGGTATATTTCTTATACGGTAACACTCGTTTATCGGTAAATTATGTTTATGTAAAAAAGCCTGCATTACCAGAGGGAATTTGACAACATCCGATATCAACGAAAAGATATTCTCTTTACGTGGGAAATCAATTATCTGAAAATAATTCAAAACTATGGTCTCTTGAGGAATCTGGAAATAAGTAAGCAGAACATCGACAGCCCTTGCTTTCTCAATTAAGGATAAGGAATCACAAGCGAAGGACGACTTAAGACCGTAAACGTAAGCTTCGAGAAGAGAATCATGTGACAATATCTGGCAGGGAACAGAAGTATATCCAAGATCTATTAAAACTTTGATTCTTTTTACGCCGTTAATAACAATATATCCGGTGTCACATTTATAAACCATAATGGGATTGAACAGATTATTCTTCTCAATTGAAGAACGCAGTTGACCAGGATCAACACTAATTCGATAGCACAAGCCTTCGTCCGCTGATATCTCGCTAATTGGAAGAACATTTAAACTATAAAGATGCCGGTTATTCATTTATCATTTTTTTCATGGTAAAGACAGCTTCGCTCAGACCGGTTAAAACAGCTCGACTAACAATACTATGTCCGATATTCAATTCTTCAATCTGCTTAATCCCGGCAACAGCCCTGACATTCTGATAGTTCAATCCATGCCCGGCTTTTACTTTTATGCCGTAATTCGAGGCTTCTCCTGCTACCCGGCTAAGTCTTTCGAGTTCCTCAGCTACTTGATTAGAAGTTTTTGCATTAGCGTACTGACCGGTATGAAATTCAACATTTTTAGCTCCTGCTTTATACGAGAAATTCAGCTGTTCCGAATCAGGGTCAATAAAAAGACTTACTTCAATGTTCTCTGATTCAAATTCATGGATAACATTTTTAATTGCTTCGAAATTGTTTTTTACATCTAACCCGCCTTCGGTAGTAACCTCTTCACGCTTTTCAGGAACCAGGGTCACAGAATCAGGCCTTATGCACTTCGCAATATCAATAATCTCTCGCTCTACAGCCATTTCAAGGTTAAGCTTTGTCTTAATAGTTTGCCGCAGCAAGCTTATATCCCGATCATTTATATGTCGACGGTCCTCCCGCAAATGAACGGTGATTTGATCAGCACCGGCCAGTTCAGCGATAACAGCAGCATGTACAGGATCAGGCTCTATACCTTTTCGGGCTTCACGAATTGTTGCGACATGATCGATATTTACTCCAAGCAGAACCTTATGTTTCCCCATATTCTTTTCCCTTCCCTAAATCCTCTAAACGGGACTTACAGCTTCGTCACCTGTTACGCGTTACTTGTCACTTCCTGGCCCCCCCCTTAAGGTTGGGGCTATAAAGCTAAGCTACATATCTAACGCTTTTTTTAAGCGATCAACAACAGTCTCTCTTCCTAAAAGGTATAATAATTTAACAAACAATGGCCCGTGTTCCTGTCCGGAAACGGCATAACGAAGGGGCTTAAGTACCTTCCCTTTCCCACAGGAATACTTAACCGGCAGTGCGTTAATATAATCTTTAATTACCTCTTCCGAATACACAGATAAAGACGTAAAGGTATTGATAACATCGGTGATTATCGATTTGCTCAGATCATCGTGAAGATATTTCAGGATAAAATCCGGCTGATATTCAGGTTTAGCAACAAAATAAACACTTGTAGCAGAAACAATGTCAGTTAACACGGTCAAATTATCCCGGACAGATTGAATAACTTCACTCAGCCATTCCTGGCTTTTTTCCTCAACTGAAGAACCATAAGCTCTAATTAAAAATGGCATGACTGCTTTAACAAGTTTTTCTTCCGGTAATTCCCTTACATACAGACCATTCATCCATCTAAGTTTTTCTACATCAAACACAGCACCACTTTTTGATATTCTCTCTATATGAAAGTTATTGATTATCTCTTGAACCGGCATCTTTTCTTTGCCTTCCGGGTGCGACCAGCCAAGCAAAGATAAGTAATTAATAAGCGCTTCCGGTAAAAACCCTTGCTCCTGATATTCAACAACCGACGTAGCCCCATGTCTCTTGCTGAGTTTAGACTTATCGGGGCCAAGTATCATAGGAAGATGTGCAAATTCAGGCAAATTGGACGATAACGCATTATAAAGCATAATTTGTTTAGGAGTGTTCGGCAGATGATCTTCTCCGCGAATAACATGGGTAATCCTCATTGCAATATCATCTACTACTACAGCAAAATTATATGCCGGCGAGCCGTCTGCTTTCTGTATGACAAAATCATTAATCAGGTTTGTGTCAAATTCGACATTGCCCCGAATAATATCTTTAACAATTATCTTCTCAGGTTTAACCCTGAACCTAACAGCACACGCTCTTCCTTCGGCTTTGTATTGTTCAGATTGTTCGCTTGTCAGATTCCTGCATTTTCCTGTATATCCAGGTGCGAGACCTTGAGCGGCAGATAATGCTTTCTCTTTTTCAAGCTCTTCAGGAGTGCAATAACAGTAGTATGCGTCATCTTGCTCAAGCAATTTCTCGACAAATGGCACATAAACATGCTGTGCAATACGCTCTGTCTGTCGATATCGAACCGAATCTTCTTTTCCTGGTCCCTCATCCCATTCGAGACCGAGCCATTTAAGACCTGCAAGTATATTGTCCTCGTATTCTTTTGTGGACCTTTGGAGATCAGTGTCTTCTATTCTTAAAATGTAGCTGCCATTAACCCGTTTAGCATAAAGCCAGTTGAAAAGCGCAGTCCTCACGCTTCCTATATGGAGGTTTCCTGTTGGACTCGGAGCAAATCGAACTCTAGCCATCAATACACCGCAGTAGAGATTAAGACTTTACTAAGCCCGGTCTGTGCTAATCCCAACGCCTTGGCTGCTGTTTGCGAAACAGTGATCACTCTTCCGGCAGGAAGAACTTTATTTCCAATTATCTTCACCACGATACTCCAGCTGTTATGAATATTTTTGACCCTTACAATAGTGCCAACCGGCAAGGAAGGGTGCACTCCCAGGAAATCATTTGAATCAGCTTCAAAGGAAGAAGCATAACCAGTTTCCGGCACATTATTAGCAAGAGAAGATTGTAGTTCATCTTCACTTATCTTCACATCAGAAACAGGCATATTTTTTAGCACAGCTCTAAGTTTTTCAATCCACTCAATAGCTAGCATATCCTCCGTTGTCTGATTAATTGCTGCTTCCTTCCTTCCGACTGTGAACAACTTTCTGTTACCAATAACCCCGTGATAATAACCGTCCGTATATTTTACTTTTATGTTATAAGGGTTAAGACCAATAGCTATAAGCTGAGTAATTCTCTGAACCATTTTCTCCGCCCGTATAGCAGGGTCTTGCTTATCAATAGTGTCATATAATCTCATGATAATATTATTGTTAATTACCACCTCGCCAATATCATCTTTTACATTTCTACTATAAACATTGAGATTATAGGAAAAAGCGGTGTTTATCGAGAATAAAGTGACAATAAAAATATATATCAAATATCTCACACAGGTCTCCTTAATTAATTTTTACCTAATTATATAGAAATATACACAGAAGGACAATACCCAAAGTAGATACGTACAGCACTGTATCCACACTTTGGATACGCTATAAGGCAAATGAAATCCTAATAAGCTTCTTTGGCAAAGATTACTTTCAGGACAGTTTTGATAACTATTTTGATATCAAAAAGAATTGACCAGTTTTCTATATAATAAAGATCATAACGAAGTTTTTCTTCAACTCTTGATGATAGTGCAGCCCGTCCGTTTATCTGAGCCCACCCGGTAATTCCCGGCTTTACCAACAATCGCTTCGAAAAACCAGGATATTCATTATCAAATTTTTTTATGAAATGTTCGCGTTCAGGCCGTGGTCCGACAATACTCATGTCCCCCTTAAGAACATTGATTAATTGGGGCAATTCATCGATACTCAGTTTTCTAATGATCTTACCAACTGCAGTAACTCGATCATCATCTCGATCAACAACTATTTTTGGGCCCGAACCAGTTTCTGCATCGACCATCATAGACCTGAATTTGTACATTTTGAATGATTTACTATTTTTCCCGACCCTTTCCTGCTCAAAGACAGCTGGTCCCTTCGATGTAATACGAATCATAATATAGGTAAGCAACATTACAGGAGATACCAGGAGCACCATAAATAAAGCGATTGAGATATCCAATATCCGTTTATAAACATTTTCAATCCATGATCGTTTGAGATTACGAATAGTAATTATTGGGATACCGTCAATGTCAGATATGGAAACCGTTGTTGATATAAGTTCTAAATAATCCGGAATAATCTGGAACTCGACATTAAGCTCTTCACATTTCTGATACCATTGTTCGAGGTCCTCACGTGCTACATCCGTGGTTGTTACAATAACTTTATTTATTCTTTTTTGTTTTATAATATTTACAAGCTCATCAAGATTACCTAGATAATTAAAATACTTGCTAATATTATAAGATATTTTTTCCGGGTTCTTATTATCAACAAACCCGACTAAATGAAACCCAGCTGACGGATTCTTGATTATTCTTTCAGCTACCGACTGCCCCATTTCATCCGAACCGACAATCATAACCTTCTGGCTTCCAAGGCCCTTGGTCCGAAAATAGTTCTGGAGTTGTAAAATGAAAATATGATAGCAGGACATCAAGAAAATCGTAAATAACCCTGAATATAAGAGTACAAATCGCGATCCGGGAAAACTCTTATAAATAAAGGTAAATGCCATTACCTCAATTACTCCGATACTGATACCTTTGATAATCTTAATGATCTCATCGAACTCAGCAAAAATACCATACCGCATTTTGTATACGCCGGCAAAATAGAGGGTAAAAACCATCAACAACGAATAAACAAACATTATAGAAAGGTATGGCTCAATCTGAGCGGCAGGATTCTCTATTTGTATATTAATGTTAAAATAACTGCTAAGAAGATATAATTTGAACTTAATGGCATACCCAAATAGTAAACCCAAATTAATAATTACTATGTCACCAAATAATTTAACTAATGTCAAAGAATATCGAACGACGTATTTTTGCATCTTATTTTTTTGCTTGACCCCGTTGAAGCTGATACCTCATCGCGTTAATATTTTGAATAACTGCTTGATCATCCGGTGCTATCCTCTGTATTTCTTCCAATTGAGCTAAAGCGAGTTCAATATCTCCTTTATTATAATAGGCTTGAGCAAGATACCGCCTTATCATTACATCCTGAGGATTGCTTCGTAAGGCTTGCTTATAAACACCAACAGCTTTATCCCAATTTTGTAGTTGGTGATAGGTCGCTCCCAAATTGCGCAGTAAATTAATGTCTGTCGGATTTTGAATGAGCGCTTTTTCAAAAACAAAAACTGCTTTATTAAATTCTTGTCTAGAAAAATATATTCTCCCCAGACTATCATATATACTAGTAAAAGTAGGATCACTCGTAGCGATATATTCATACTCTTGAATCGCCCTGGTTACATCCCCACGCATTCTGTATATATCTGCCATATTATACCTGGCCTCGCTCATCCTGCCATCTATGGCAAGAACTTTTTCATATTCTTTCATTGCAACATCTACTTTTCCCAATTTGTGCATAAAAAAACCGTAGCTCATATGAAACAGAGGATCATTGTTGTCTATAGTAGCGGCACTGTGTAATAGAGTTTCGGCTTTGTTAAGATAGTCAGCCTTCATTTTTGGATCGGAATATAAATTCTGATATTGTAAAAATACATTTGCCAATCTATTTATATACCAGGGGTTTAATGGGCTTATCCTGAGTATATTATCATATTCCAGCTCCGCTTTTTTATAGGCCGCTAATTTCTCCGGAATATTTGTCAAATCTCCAGCCATCTCTTCATAGTCTTTCCCTAATTGAACACGATATTGAGTCTCCCATGGTGCGTAATTGCAAGCTTTGGCAAGTTCTACAATCGAGAGATCACGTCGCTTCTGTGACGAATAATTAAACCCCTCGCGATAATAACGCTCAGCTAAGTAAGGGCAAAAAGCCTGCCAGACAAAAACTCCTACCACTATCCATAAAAGTGTAATTTTTACCCAGGCCGAAGAATCTACTTTGGTATCATCAAACGGTTCATCAAAAAAAGGATTAGACATCCTGAGCTCTTTTTTTGATTTCGATTTACGTTTATTATCAATTTCAGCCGGTACTTCCTCTAGTTTTTCTTCCGGATTGCCAAGATTAAAATATCCGATTGCAAGAGATAACCCTATTAAGGAATAAAAAAGAACAGCTGTAGCAACAACACTGAAATTAAAATTGAGCTGTCCCAAATGGACCATAGCTCCGGACATTGTACCTATAAGAATGTAAAATAAAGGTTTGTTTTGATTTTTATACAAAAACCCTAAGGAAATTACAAAAAATCCTCCGATTAACCAAAACCATCGAACAGCGAACCCTATCAGGCCAGTTGTGATTGCAGTGTTAAGATATTCATTGTGCACCCGGTCAGGAGTAAAATTGTGACCGCCTTCAAGAATACCGTAATCTGCCCGACGATATTTAGGGTACATTTCCTTTACCGTATCCGGTCCGGTCCCTAAAAACATATTGTCTTTGATCCATGGCAACGAACTCTTCCACATACTGGTTCGAGCAGTTCCTTCCAATGCTACAGTCCCATATGATCCGACTTTTCCTGCTGCTTGAAGTGCGGCACTAAACTTAGAGGAATCTTTTTGTTGAAAAAGCTCGGTTATTTTGTTCGAAAAAGATGGAACAAATACAATTACCGCAAAAAGCAACATAAAAGAGACCAGCATATTTATCTTCTCTTGCTTAATATTTTCTTTTCCAATAACGAAAAGATAAATACTAACAGCTGTCAAAAAAATAAAGTTCATTATCAAGATACCAAGTTCCGGACTAACAAACTGATCAATCATTGTTCGATCGAAGAGAAGGCATATCACCGTTGGAATAGCAATTATTATTGCGAACAGCTTAAGTATAGCCTTGAAAAAAGTTTTGTTGAGATTATCTTTTTCCTGTACAAGTATATAGATCACAAATAACAGGACGATATAGATACCAATGGCTGCCCAGCTTGATACCACAAATTGAAGCTTTGCAAACATATACACTATCAGTATTTTGCTTGAAAGCCGGACACCGTCAAAACCTTTTTTTCTCGTCATTGAGAATAAATAATAGCCGATAACAGATAATAATCCGGCAATTGCAACGAAACCCCACCAATGATCTTTAAGAAAGGAAAATCTATCATCAAAGAAAAATACTGTCAGCAATAGAAGATTTGCAAGAAGACTGCGAACAATAGCGATAGGAGATCTCTCTTCAGCCATATACACTAGCTGATAGACAAAATAGCAGATAAAATAAAGACCGGTCGCAGCAAGAACATATTTTCCGAGGGACTCATGCATAAAGTAAAGAAAAATATAATCAATATAAAATAAGGCTATAAATCCTCCAGTCAGAAAAAAATCCAGAATAAAAGTTTTTTTACTTTTTTTACTGAATAAGTCTAAAGAAAACAAATAGAAGATGGTCATCGAAGCGGTAAACCCTAAAGTAGCTGCACGGGAAAAAGATAGATAAAGCGCGTAATAACAGAGAAATGTAGATATATAAATAACCCATTTCAATACCGAATACTTATTACTTAAATCTTTATCATTCGCAGATAATGACCACAAATGCAGTAAAAAGCCTAAGCCTACAGGAACCAACATACCTACATATGCGCTAAAATGGACTGGATTATTAATGCTGGCAAATACTCTCGAAGTAGGATCGACGCTCCAATGCATGAAGTCGACGCCAAAGCTCTGAAAAATACCGTAAATAGCCGATAACGTCGTTGGTACCAGCAGTCCGCCAAGAAGCCAATACAAAGCACGCCGAGTTCTTACTAATTGAGCAAACATCAATAGCAGCATTATATAATTAAAAACAGTAATGATCCCTTCCCAGCGATCATAGGCACCAATAATACTTACGTACATATTTTTTGAAATGATTGTAGCAAAAATATTTACCAGCAACCAAGCTAAAAAAGCATTCTCAAGCCGCATCCATTTCCATTGGAACCCTATCGAAGGAATAAGGTATATGGTTAAAATCGCAATAACTAATGTGAATATCTTCCAAGGCAACGTTACCGGTAAAATACTAATAAGGACAATGGTAGAAACAGCTAAGCTTATCCCTAAAACATTTGTTGTCTTTTTTCTTTCTGTAGTTTCTTCTGTTTTTTTGTGTTGAGTTGAAAGCAATATACATTTGGTAAGCCACAGTCCATAGCCGAAACTAAGTACCAGACGGAGAAGCAGCAATTTGTTAACTTCAAAAACAGACCGCGTTATTGAGGAATAAATTATAGGAATACCAGCAACCAGGACCAGCATCAGGACATTCAAAATCTTATCAAAAATCTTGGATTTCGTCTCCAATAACCAATACCCCAGTGCGACTCCGATCAAGATTAAATATTCAACCAATAGCAAATGATCTTTTAAAAAATCCACGTCAATCACCTTTCACAAAAAATGTTTTAGAAATAGAACCAACTACATTATATAGTATAGCAATGAAACAATGAACCTCTTGCCGTACAATTCAACTCAAAAAGAAACAAGTTCCTTATATATTTCTCTTACTTTGAATGCGACCTGCTTATTCGTAAAATCTCTTTTTACCCTGGCTTGCGCATATTCTCCCATCGTTGTTCGCAAGTTGTTATCATTGAGCAGCTTATTAACTGCTTCGGCTAAAGCCATTGAATCTTCAGGCTCTACAACAATACCGGTCTTGCCATTCTCATTGACATACGTCACACTCGTGGGGAGATTCGTTGACACAACAGGTTTACCGCAGGCCATTGCTTCTAATTGTACGATTCCGAATGCTTCACTTACTGCCACAGACGGCAAAACGAAAACATCGCACAAATGATAATGACAGACTAATTCTTCTGTTGTCACCGGAGGTATTATTGTCACCTTACCTGAAAGACCCTTCTTTTCAATCTGAGCTTCCAAGATGGTCCTTAACGGACCACTGCCGATGATAGTCAATTCTGCGTCGATGTGTTCCATTGCATCAATCAAATACTTAACACCTTTATAATAAACCAACCTGCCGACAAACAACACGTGCTTCCCGGTATGGCCCTTTTTAATGTCACTCACTTTTTGGATGCCTTCACTACTTAGCCCGTAATCCTCGATATTGATTCCCAAAGGTACTATTTTGCACTTATCCTTAAAAGGAGGTAAGAATTTGGAATAATTAACCAAATTACCGGAAGTGGTTATGATAACGTCAGCCCGACGTAAAAACCATCGTTCGAAAGGGGCATAGAGCAGAAGGAATTTCTTCTGTTTCACGATGTCGCTTTGCCATGTAACCACAAGCTTCCCTTTTGGGCGTGCCAGGAAATACGACATAACGCCAAGTGGGTTGGGCATATGAAAATGAAGAATATCTGCTTTTATTTTTCTTAACCAAAACGGGAATGAAAGACAAACCGGCGTTGAGAAAAGTAATACCTTTTTAAAAAACAGGTGGACTATATTCGGAAGCTTTTTCACCTTGACCCCGCCAATAACCTCATCAGCATAGTTATAAGTTTCATTGCTGGCGAGCACTTGAATATCCAGGTCATCAAACTCCAGCAAATGTTCCGAAAGATCTTGTATGTGCTTCTCTACTCCACCGATCCAAGGATAGTAAAGTTTATTTATTTGTAATACTTTTTTCACCTTGCCCATGTTAATCCAACCTTACGCTAAGCCTTTATTTACGGCACCTCAATATATTAACATCACGCACATTAATCTGTCATTATATAAATTCCAACGGATGGAATGTATTATCGTTAACCGCATTCCTGCACATTATTCGACAATAAATCAATATCTCCCAGTACCATATCAGTAATAATATCCTCGAACTTTTTCGTTGGCATCCAGCCTAATTCTTCTTTAATTAATGAAGAATTGCCTATAAGGCATTTTTTTTCAGCTGGTCTAAAATATTTCTGATTTACCTCAACGTAATCTCGATAATCCAACCCTTTTAAAGAAAATGCAACATCGAGAAAATTCTTAACTGTATGACCAATACCTGTCGAAATTACGTAATCTTTTGGGCCTAAAGGATTGTTCAACATAAGCCACATTGCCTGGGCATAATCAGGAGCATATCCCCAATCCCTTACGGTATCAAGATTTCCAAGTTCTAATTTCCTGGCTTTTCCCATAACAATTTTTGCTACCCCTGAAGTGATTTTTCTGGTTACAAACGAATGTCCCCGACGGGGTGACTCATGATTATACGTTATTCCGGTACAACAATAGAGACCATACTGTTCACGATAGTTCTTGGTTACATAATAACTTGCCAGCTTTGATATCCCATAGATTGATCGCGGATTAAACCGGCACTCTTCATCTTGAGGAGAAGTTTCCGGTTCACCGAACATTTCACTTGAACCGGCAAAATAGAATCTGCAGTTTGGGACCAGTTCTTTTATACTTGATAACAGGTAATGAGTTGCATTAAAATTCGTATTCACAATTGACAGCTCATCATCGAATAAATAGCTCACAAAACTTGAGGCAGCCAAATGATAACACTCATCCGGGATTATATGAGATATTAATTTGTACAAACTCAAATGGTCTTCCATGCTGCAATGATGCAGCTCAATTTTATCCATACTATTTTTCAAGTTAACCAATTTCTTATCATTTTCTAATGACGATCTTCTGACAATTCCATGTACTTCATAGCCTTTCGCCAAAAGCAATTCAGCTAAATATGAGCCATCCTGTCCATTAATTCCGGTAATAATCGCTTTTTTTTTCATAAAATCTCCATTAATAATTATATTATTAAGCCGAAATATTCAGCCTAAAATCTTTCTTCAAAATAAGCTGTCAATAACTTCTCGGACCTTCCCGGCAGATCGGTTCCAATCAAACAATCCAAGTCGTTCAATTCCATTACGGAGCAGCATGCCGCTATAAGCCGAGTTGGATAAAACTTCATTGATACCCTGAGCAATGTCATCAACATCGTAAGGGTTAACATAATGAGCTGCATTACCGCATATCTCGGGAATACTGGCGATAGCCGATACTACACAGGGACAGCCACAGGCCATAGCCTCAAGCGGAGGCAATCCGAACCCTTCATAAATCGAAGGAAAAGCAAGAACCGAAGCTAAGCTATAAAAGACAGGAAGATCAGCATCATCAACCCTTCCGGTAAAAACAACCCGTTCGTTCAACTCAGGGTTGCTCGTCATTAACTCAAAAAGCTCCGAGTCTTCAGTAATGAACCCTTCTTTTTTGCCCACGATTACAATCCGGTATTCACGGTCAATCTGAGCGACTGCCTTCATTAGCCTTTTCAAATTTTTATTCGGTTTTACGTTGCCTACATATAAAACATATTTAGCGGGAAGATTATATTTCTTAATAACTTCATCTAACGTCGCCCTATCCGTAATCCTCCTAAAAACACTTGTATCAACACCATTATAATTAACTACCAACTTACGCTCGTCAACCTTAATATATTTAAGTATTTCAGCTTTAGTGAAAACTGAGTCTACCAGGACTTTTCCTGATAATGCAATCGAAGCATTGATTACAATGTTAACATATGCTTTCTTACTTATACTGAGTGAATTATAATACGACAAATGATAAACATCATGAATTGTCACAAGCCTTTTTACAGCCTTAATAGGAAAAAGAGGAACGTTGTATTGCGGAGACCAAAACAAATCTGAATCCGGAATTGCCAAAGGCAACCTCAGTTGTTCCTGTATAGAGAGGATGGGACAATCAAGATGAATCAGCGATATATGCCGGCTCCAGGGATACTCAGTAATTTCGTTCTTATTACCGATGAGAATTATACGATAAGTACCAGCTAACAACGGAATCAAATTCTGCAGGCATTTGCCAATTCCTGAATGGTTTATCATACGAGCGTCGATTACAATTTTTTTCATATTGGAAATTTTTCTCACTTCTCTAATTATGGAGACTTTTTAGCTGCAAAAAGATATTTTTTTCTACAAACATCATGAACTTATTATCAGAATATTTACTTACTATCAACTATATATTAACCACCATACCGTGACAAATCAGTTGTTCACAAGAATAAATTCTCCAAGCATTTTTCTGTCTCAGCCCTGCAGTTGCTAATATCGAAACGCTTAATATGTCGATCAGCCTCAAAAAGAACTTTCGTTACATAGTTACTATCGCTTAGGAGCTTAATAACAATATGGCTCATTGCGTCAATATCCCCCGCAGGCACTAATACCAGTGGTGACAAGGCCTCACCGACAACTTCCTTCACTCCGCCGACATCATATGCTGTTACCGGAGTTTTGCATGCCAATGATTCCAGGATAGCCATGCCAAAAGCTTCTTTATAAGAAACAGAGATCAGTACGTCTGCCATCGCAATAATATCATAAACTTGCAATGTTTCGTCAACGAAATTTATGGTTGCTCCCAAATCTTTGGCTTTAATGTAATTCTTGCATACAGCATAGTACTCATAATCAACCACTTTTCCAACTATCGTCCCGATACAATCTCTTTCTTTGTTTAGTTTCTCAATTAATTTGATAAAATCCAGCTGTCCTTTAGCAGGAACAATTTTACCGATGCATACGAGTTGTTTCACCCCCGGCTGACGCACAGATTCCTTTATCGAATACTTTTCAAAGAGTTTAAAATCAATCCCGTTATATATTGTCTTTATCTTATCACTCCCAACGCTATATGTGATCAATTCTGATCTCAAAGAATTCGAGTTTGTAAGTACCAGATCGGAATTCGAGGCAATAAAAGTGAATGCAAGGTTCTTTGCGGTGCTATGCCGTTTATGCCAAACAAATTTAAGGTGTGGTTGAAAACACTTAATGATCGCTGCATAAATAGCGGAACGAAAGGAATTGGCGTAGAGTATCCCGATCCGCTCCTGTTTAACGATACGACTAATACAGTAAACATTAGAATACAAATCCCGAATGACTGCAATCGGGTTATAATTAAACTTCAACCTGCGTGAAACGGACCGGTGCACTTTCAGTTGAGGAATAGCATTAACTTCTTTTTCTAACAATCCCTGACTGCCCAGCCACACGTTGATAACGAACTTAGACCTGTCAAGAGTTCTTAATGTCTTTAGAAGATTAACCTCCGCGCCGCCAAGAGCAGCATCATGATTAAGGAATAGAATATTGATCATGTATATCTCTTTTTTAATTGATCATACCAAATAGCAAACACATAAAGCGAAATAGCTTTATTTGATTGCTTAAAGCCAGGATTTTCAGAACCTAGATACTGGTCAAGGGTCTTCTCGATATAACTCAGGTTGAACATGTCAATTGACCGATACACGGAGATCACCATAACTTTATTAGCAAGAATTACATCTTTAATCCATAATTTTATGGGAACAACAAAGCCCTTCTTTTTCCGTTGGAACAACTTTCCAGGGCAGTATTTTGCTAATACCTTATGAAGAATACCTTTGTTCAGTTTCAGTGAGGGAGGTATTCGAGCGATGATATCGAACATTTCGATATCAAGAAATGGGAACCTCACTTCCATACTGTTGGCCATCCCCATGACATCCGCGTCACGCAGCAATATCGGGATCATATAATTCTTAATAGCCAGCTCGGATAATATGTTCGGATGAAAGACCTCGTTATTCTGCGGGACCGCAATTTCATCCCGAAACAAGAGACACAGCTCATCCCGCGTAAAAGTGGACATAAAGAGTTCAAACAGGTCCGTACTGGTTTTTGGCACTGAAGCAAGAAGTTTTAGCTTTTTTATAGGTATGAATTCAGTCACGAACGGATTGAGCAGCCATTTCAGCTTCAATATTCTCGGTATCAGAGTGAAGTAACGATATCCTGAGAATAATTCATCACCGCCCAATCCTGACAGAGACACCTTCACATTTTTTGCTGCATATTTAGAAACAAAATAGGTATTAAATCCGTCAATTGACGGCTGATCCATCTTTGCAATAATCGAATCAAATTCCCGGATGAACTCATCCCTGGCCAGAACCACCTCGGTGTGTTCAATTCCGGCATTCTTCGCGATAGTCCTCGCTGAATCCGACTCATCATACTCTTTCTCATTGAAACCGATCGTATATGCTTTCAAAACATCAACATTCTCTTTCATCAGCGCAGTTATTACCGAAGAATCCATACCTCCGCTAAGAAAAACGCCAACATCTACGTCAGCGGACATCTGCCTCAGTTTAATCGAACGCTTAAAAGCCGCTTCCAACCGTTCTGCCCAATATTCTTCAGATCTCGTACCGTCCGGGCTAAAAGAAAAGTCCCAATATCTGCATTTTATCAGGCTATTGCTGTGTATATCATAAGTTGCATGCATTCCAGGTTCTATGGTAGATATGCCCTGAAAGATAGTATTCGGTTCTTTTACATAGTTATCGAGAAAGTATTCATACACATTATCCCGTGCCAGCTGCGGCTTTACTATCCCGGAAGCAAATATGGCCTTTATTTCCGAAGAAACAATTAACGTATCACCACTATGATAATAATAAAGAGGTTTTATTCCAAACTGATCCCGGGCAATGAAAAAAACATTGTATTCCCTGTCAAAGATTACAAAGGAAAACATGCCATTAAATCTCTTGACGCAGTCACTTCCCCATTTTTTATAAGCCGCGAGTATTACTTCGGTGTCGGTTTTTGATTTAAACGAATAGTCTGCCAACTCTTCTTTGAGTTCCAGGTAATTATAAATCTCTCCATTATAAACAATAACCAGATCTTCAGACTGGTTAACAAAAGGCTGGTGTCCGGCAGCTGAGAGGTCTATTATCGATAACCTAGTATGGCCCAGTGCGAAGTTTTCTCCCAGATAGATACCGCAATCATCAGGTCCTCGGTGATGGAGTTCCCGGTTTATTTGTTTTATTGATAAATCGAAGTCGATGGTTCTATCAAGTGAGTATATCAGTGAAATGCCGCACATTATTATACTCCTGTGCACTCGCGGAAATTATAGACTCCGAGGACTTCTGACGCTATGGCGTCCCAACTGAAATTCTCCTCTACAATTTTCCTGCTATTCTTTGAGTACTCTTCACATAATTCAGGCGATGACAGCAGCACATCAATTTTTTCTGCCAGCGCCAAGGAATCACAAGGAGGTACAACAAATCCGTTATAACGGTCTTTTACTAAAAAAGGGAGCCCTCCTACATCGGTACATAATATAGGCCGGGAACAAGACATACCCTCGAGGGCTGAAATACTTGTAGCTTCCATCAAGGAAGGCAACACCACAATACGGGCGCTGCAAAAAAAGTTTACCATCAGATGATTCGGGATATTCCCTGTAAACACAACTTTTTCCTCTATATTATTTATTTTCAGGAATTTGAGCATTTTTTCTTTTTCTTCGTCAAAACCTCCGCCGACAACTACTATCTGATAATTTGTGCTTTTTATGTGGGGAATAGCCTCTATCAGATATCTAACGCCATTTTTAGGCTCCAATCTTCGGGGACAGAGAATAATATTAGCAGTTCTTATATTATATTTTTTATTCACATAATCGTCACAGACGTGTGTTTTTAATGAAAATTTTTCAGTGTCCACACCATTACTGATAAAATATGCATTACCATAGAAATCTGCCTTTTGTTTCAGTTCTTCGCTCGGCGCTATTATTGAAGAGAACCCTCTCATCAAGAATGGGAGCAGAGATTTTTTTGGGCTATCGAACCATTCCAAATACTGGGAGGAATGATTAGTAAAAATACTCTTTTTTTTCGAGAAAATACATTTATTGACTATCGGTCCGGCCGGGAAGTCATGGAAATGTATAACATCGCTATCGTTACAGTAAATATACTTAGCTATGCTAAACAATTTGATAAGAAAGCGTAATTTCGGCAGTGTGCTTGAGGTGTATATCCTTATTACCTTAATTCCCTCTATATACTCAATATCCGGACTTCCCTGTCCATAGATATGATGAAGCACTGTTACTTGATGGCCTTTTTTCACGAGAAATCGTGATAGTTCATGGATATGAGAAGCTATCCCACCGATATTGGGTAGGAAGTCATCAGTTATCATCATTATTTTAAAATTTTGCATAGTTCCTACTAAACAGATATATTACCTTATATTATCTGTGGGTGTATAATATGCTATATTATACTACAATTTATTAAAGAATAATGAAAATAAAAAATTTCCGGATTACCTCTCTATAGCTTACTTAATACTGTCAAAAATCTTATTCATGAAATGCGCTAAGGTATAATTCTCTGATACATAATTATAAGCGGTATCAGACATCTCCCTGCACAACTCCTCATTATTCAAATAATATTTAATTTTTTCCTTGAGTTCCCGGGCATTGCTAAAAACATCCAGATGTTCACCAATCTTGAAAAGATTGTTTAATTCGCTGTTTGCTTCGTTAATCAATAACGATTTGGAACCCAAAGCCTCATATGTTCTGTAATTCGTCGCTTTGATGGTATGCTCATCAAAAATATTGATCAGAATTTTGGATTCCTTGAATATCATTACCATCTTCTCTGCATATACTGCTTCGGGATGATAGAATTTCATTAGATTTTTATAAGAACAATGATTCCAATCAGGGCCCCAGATATGCAATCCTATATCAGGGTATATCTCGACTAATTCATTTAACAGCTTCTCTCTTTTTTTATTCCAGGACCCGGCAAAGGTCACATCATATTTCTTCCCCTTCACTGTAACAGAATCAAATAATTCCTTATCGAACCATAATGGTGTATAGATTGAATTAATATGACGTTCGTTAAGCTCCTCCCAGTTATACTTATCATAGAGGGCAACAATATCATACTCCCGAATACAACTCGAACGGCTATAATCGTTAATTACTCCGAATATATCATCGTAGGCATGAAGTATAAATCTGGTAGCAGAAGCAAGGCTTCTGGCTTTGGCAATAGTTTTCCTCAATATTCCATGACCTTTCAGAACAAAAACTATATCAGGTTTCGTCCGCACAATGTGCTTAACAAGGAAAAGGCTCCTGAGATAAACAAAATTAATATTTATTTCCCATGGCAATCTAGGAATGACAAATTTGTGCATGTCAAAAATATCCAGATCATAACCCTGACTACGAATAAAATTAATAATTGAGGTAACTTGAAAATACCTGGGGTCATTTTCGCGATATTCAGAAACTATTAGTATTTTTTTCATAATATAACCCCGTTATTTATTTTTTGAGATTCTTTCTAATAAATAATACATTTCCGGAAAAAGGCGGCATGCCTATTGCTTTAAGCTTTGTTCCTTTTTCTATAGTATAACTATCGAACACTCGAATAAGCGTATTGAAAAGATCAATGTATGCCGGATCATCATGAATAAATTCCATGAGGATATAATCAACCCTATTCTCACCTATCATCCGTTCCATACCATGGACTACATTTATCTCACTACCCTCTACGTCTATTTTGATAACATCAATGTGACGGATGTTATTAAGGGAACAGTATGCATCAATTGTTATTGCAGAACACAGCTCAAACTGTCCGGAAAGGAACTGGTTTATCGCGCTATGGTTTCCGTTAGCATCAGGTGATAGAAATATTTTTATAGGTTCACAATTATTGGAAGCTGCTAAATGATTGATTCTAATATTACTATAGAGGTTTAATTGAGCATTTTCAGTTAACTTCTCTGCGTTCCTTGCAACAGCTTCAAATGCGTGCACTTCAGCCCCCTTTGAGGCAAAAAGCATTGAGTAATACCCGATATTTGCCCCGACATCAAAACACGTCATCCCTTTATTAATCAGTTTATGAAAATAGAGAGATTCGTACTTTTCGTAAATTCCCCAGAAATAGATATTGAAAGGTATCCAATCAGAAATATCACATTTCACAACAAAATCAAACTTGTTAATTCTAGTAATATACTCATAATGTTCTTTATTTTTTACCATGGCATATACCCGGTACAACAGGTTGTAAGGTATAGGAACATATTGTTTCAGACATTTAAGTAGTGGAAACATATATTTTTGCATAGGATACCCTTTCTTATGGCATTTAACGTTCATTGCCCTGAAAAATTATTACCTTTGACAAACGATTAGCCCAGGTATGCTCCTGAGCTCTTTTGTAACCGTTCGCTCTTATTCTTTCCCGTTCGCTATCATGTAACAGGTAATAATTGATCTTGGTTAAGAGATCTTTTTTAGAGCGATAGAAAACGATCTCCTGGTCCTCTTGAAAGAAAGAAGCTAGTTCTTTGTTATATTGAGTGATATAAAATCCACCGCTCATCATGACTTCGAAATCCCTGCCTTTTAGGCAGGTAGCTCCAATATAGTCCATCACACCTGCAAATCCAAGGTTTATTTTTGCTTGATTATAGATCTTAGGCATGTCCTCATACCTTACCTCAGAACCTTCATACCAGTCTTTGCCAAACACCTTAAGCTTTACTCCGTTATAACTTAAGTAGTCTAGCATTTCCCCTCTGTTCCCATAATTAAGACCGATGAATACTACATCATATGCACACTCTGCCCTAACTCTTCGATGAACTTGGGGATTACCACCCTCCGGCATGAATATCACATTGGCGCCTTCCACCTTATATTTGTATATAGACTGGCTGGTAGTTGTCCAATTTGCATCAAAATATCTGCAGATATCTTTAACGCCGAGAAAATACCCGTCAACCAGTCGATTTCGGAATGACTCCCTGTCATTCATAGAGATATTTATTGTCATTATCTTGTATTTTTTTTGAATAATCTGCAAAGTCTCAGGGTACAAGTGAGCGCCGGAAATATAAAAGAATACCACATCCAACTTGCTTATCCCGACAAATTCCAGTATCTCTTTATTAAGCTGCTTCTTTAACTCATTATTTGTACTGACTTTATCAAAAGGATAATGACCGTAATCGAATTCGATGATATTAAATTCTAATCCCAAGCCATTAACCAAGTTATATTTTTCGTGATTCACGTGACCGTAAATGACGCCTAAACGTAATTCCTTTTTGTTCTTTCTAACAAAAACCGGTACAAACTCCCTATGCTTTATCTTCTCTGGCAGTATGAAATACTTAAGGTAATAGACTAGGTCTTCCCAATACAAACGAACACTTCGATAATATTTACTGATAATTTTTCTTGTTTTTTTATACACGAATTATCTTCTTCCATCTTCAACCGGAATTGTTTCTCACTTCTCTAATTATTGAGACTTTTTAGCCACAAAATAATAATTCTGACACAAAAAACCAAGCAAACCAGTCAAAATATTATCAATCATGTTATATATATAATTAAATAGAGCTGAATGGCGCAAAAATCCAGGAAATCTCCCAACGATGTTTCGAGGCAGAAAATTATACATTTTGATCTCTACCGCTAATAACCCCGATTCCCTGCACAGGTTAACAATATCCTCTTTGGTATAGGTATATTGATGTGAAAAAGTATTTTTACGATATTTTCTGGTTATATTCTCGAATAAACTGTACTTATTAGGAAAATGATAGCATATGAAATGCCCTCCCGGCCGTAATATCCTGGCAATTTCCTTTAAACTCAGAACTTCTTTTCCACCAAGATCACGAACATGTTCCAAGACCCCGACTGAAGCAACTAAATCAAATTCGTTTTCAGGAAAAGGTATATTTACGGGACTCGAATGATCAGCCTTCCTAAAAACAAACTTTTCTTTTTTACTTAACAAACTAATCAGCGGGTATGAATTAAACCCATAGGCATGTACAAAGTAGCCTAATCGTTGCAATACATAAGAACAATGCCCCGCACCGCAACCCCAATCAAGAATCCTGGAGCAGGAAGGTGCATATTTAGAAATGAGCGAATATAAAAGGCAATACTGAAAAGCTGAAGTAGCACTTTGGAACTGCTCAAGACTAAAGTCAGCATGCTGCTCCTGAAGTAATACCAGTTCTTTTAGTATTTCTTTGACATCTGTTGAACCTGCCAAAATACACCTCCACTATATGTTATAAGAACATAGCAAGCTATGCCTTTACTCTCTCTAAAGTCTTTGTATAGCTCATCTTCATATGCGATTACACTATTTAGCATTAATATCCCTGATTATTAGATTATTTACCATTTCATAGGTTCCAGTCAAACCTATGTTTTTGTTTCCTTAATTGATCTTTATTATTTTTTTGCATTTTACAAAATAATACTTCCACCACATTCGAGCACCATGGAAACTAAAAAGGAACTTAAAATCAGTGTTCCCTGATTTTCTATAGAATGCATATAAGCCTTCAACCATTTCCATCTGTGGCATTAACGACAAAGAATACCGATATATCCCAAATGGCAACAAGAACAAAGGTAATTTGACTAAAATGCGATCTATTTGCCTCTTAAGAAAGTTCTTGCAACTACTCTTGGCAGCAGGAACAAATCCATAACTTTCGATAAGGTTTTTTTGTATTTCTTTTGTTTCAGAGAAAACAAATATCACTGCGCTGGATTTCAAGTAACCCATCATCTCGGTAATTTGAGAATCATCAGATTCATTATCTGCCTGCAATAAGCAAATATCAAATAGTCCAAATCTGCTGAGCTCAGCAGTATAAACATACGTGATATCAGTTACCCCCTGGTCCTTCGCGACAGCCTCTGCCGTTGCCTTATCTATAATTGTTTCATCAAGACAACAGGTTATATTTAATCTTGGCAAATCGGCAACATCGATTGCCGAAATATCATCAGTCATTTTCCAGAACAATATATGGAGCGTTTCATGCTTTCTATGCAAATCCTGAATATTTTCGTAGAATCTGATTCTACGATTAAATTTTTTCTCGGAAAAGTCCCCACTGCTTACGGCATTAAATCTTTTATCAATATCCGCTCTGAAATTTTCGGACGGCAGAATATTACGAGTTGCAAAATCGTATATTATTTTACCTTCTACAGCTTCTACAGGAAAATACTCCCTTGCCTTTTCCTGTCCAGCTCTAGCAATAGCAGCAGCCTCATCCTCATGCTCACTATAGTACAGTATTTTAGATATAAGATCTGAGAAACTGCGCCAGGTTATAAAGTGTTTTCCAGGTTGAAAAAAACGATAAACCCCTGTTTGCTGACTTAGCTCATCAACCATACAAAGGCAGCCGGTATGCATAATATAAAATATCTGAGGGGTAAACTGGTTGTTCGAACTGGAACATACTGCTATTTTTGACCTGGAACACAGCGACAGCCATTCGTTATGACCGGTATGAGTATACTGCCGAAAATCTATACCTTGTGCAGTCAACGCCCTCTCCAAGGAAAAAAGCATCAAGGTCCTGCGCACATGATGAAAACTAAATCTGATCCCGACATAGATAACACCGATATCTCTTTGAATTTTTCCTTTGGTCACATCGATAGAAGGGCCAAGACGAGGTAATGCAGCACAATGCTTATATCCTATCTCGAAAAAAAAATGTAAATGGGCAGGCTGAGCTACAGATAACAGGTGATCATAGCGTTCAACTTGAAGATACTCTATTAAAGAGCTCAAAGGATACATGCCATGAAAAGTATCTCCAATCTTTCCAATTTTTGGACAAGCCAGTTTGTCTAAACCTTTAACAAAAGGAACTATTCCGACCTCCAAGTCTGCAATAAACATATCTATTTTATTAATATCCTCAATTTTGGAAATAACTTCGTCAATGTCAAAATGAAGAGTAGAAGTTGAAATATATTGGAAATCCCCGACGAAACCATCTCGTAAATAAGGTCCGCAAAATATCTGCTTCTTCCCATAACGAGGATAAGTATGATCCAAATGCGGCGGTACTTTACGTCCCCACGTGACAATAACTGTTATATGAGGGGGATCCGGGCAGTATTCATTTAATCTCATTTTTATTCTTCAATTCAAAGTAATTATTTATCCATCAGGATATGTCCGTACAATTTATAATTATCACTACAACTGATTCGATTTTTTCAGGTTCAATAAATATTAACAAGACAGTTTAATGACCTGCACCTTTATGCCCGATACGTTAACTTCTAAAATAGAAACTATAACACAAACTTATTCTACTACAAATTTTATTATTTTTTTAGTAGCTCTAAATCCTCCCAAGAATAGGATTAGAAATCGTGATTGGAGGGATTAGGCGACAAAGCCATCCACCATCGGATAATAATAATATATTGCTATTCTTATCTGCCATTACTATAATGCGAAAAACAAAAACTCGCCTATTGTGGGGTGGTATAAATATATACGAAGTTTGAAATGAGAAAATTTGTAGCACCTGAGTTCATCTTCGGGAATAACGCCCGGAATCTGGCTGCATTATACGCTAAAAACCTTGGTGCATCAAAAGTACTGCTAGTTACTGATCCAGGCATCATCGAAGCCGGTTGGGTTAAGGATGTAACCGCCAAATTAGAAGCTGAGAATATCGGCTATCACATATATCATCATGTTAATCCGAACCCCCGGGAAACGGAAGTTGAAGAAGGCGTAGAAGTTTATAACAGGGAAAAATGTAATCTCCTCATTGCTGTAGGAGGCGGAAGCCCTATCGATTGTGCCAAAGGGATTGGTATCGCAAGCACTAACAACTTGCACATCTTAGAATTTGAAGGCGTAGACAAGATACCCACACCTGCCCCACCGCTTATCTGCGTTCCTACAACAGCAGGGTCATCTGCTGATATTTCCCAATTCTGCATAATAACAAACACTCAGGAAAAGAATAAAATTACGATTATAAGTAAGGCTCTCGTTCCTGAGGTGTCCCTTATTGATCCGGTGGTAACAACGACTATGTCCCCTAAATTGACCGCTCACACCGGATTAGATGCGCTGACCCACGCTATTGAAGCATACGTGTCAAATGCCAGCTCCCCTGTAACGGACTTGAACGCCCTTGAAGCTATTAACCTCATAACGTTAAATATTAAGTGTGCCTACGACGAACCTGACAACCTTGAATACAGATCATACATGATGCTTGCCAGTTTGCTGGCCGGGCTTGCCTTTTCCAACGCAAGCCTTGGAGTTGTTCATGCTATGGCTCACAGTCTTGGCGGCTTCCTGGATTCTTCCCATGGGGAAAGCAATGCAATACTACTGCCCTGGGCAATTGAATTTAATTACGATACCTGTGAGGAAAAGTATAAGATAATAGGAAAAACAATGGGACTCAATTTAAACGGAAGAAACAGTACTGAAAAAAAAGAGGTTATCATTAATCGACTTAAATTATTGCAAGAGGAGCTTAACCTACCTCCATCACTTAGAGCAATAGGCTTAAAAGAATCATTTATAAAACAATTAGCTGATAAAGCAATTAATGATCCTTGTGTTTATACAAATCCAAAAAAGCCAACAGTCTCCGACATTGAAGGAATATACAAAAATGCGCTCTGATGACGTTGAAAAATGGGATCTTATTAGAGAGAAGATTATAGGGCTTGGCGAAAAATCCCTTCGTAAAAGTTATTATCCTGAGTTACAAAAAAGGATAGCTGAACTAGAAAAATTCAAGACACTTATTGATTGGAGTATTGATCTTTTATTATTAGTTAATATCCCTACAGAAACAATTGATTACTATAATCACGCGGTACTTATTAACCTTGGATATTCAGAAGCAGACTTATCGAAAATGTCCTTTTGCGCTATATTTGATCAAACTGAAGTTCATAGATTAAATAAGATAATATCAGAATTTGAATCAGGGACAAAAACAAATGATATAATCAGCTCCAGACTTATAAAAAAAGACAACAGTTTGATCCCGGTTGAAGTAACTCTCAATTTTGTAACGGTGGGACAACTTTACTATATAGTCGCTCTCGCACGAGATGTAACACAACGTATTGACGTGGAAAATAAGATCATAAAACTTAATGCCGAACTTGAAGAAAAAGTGAAAGAAAAAACAGCAAAACTGGAAGATTACACCAAAGAACTTGAATCTTTTTCTTATAGTGTGTCTCATGATCTAAGGTCTCCGCTAAGATCAATAAACGGCTACGCACAAATAATCATCGAAACGGACGAGTTTGATGACACAACAAGGGATTATTTGAACAAAATCATAGCCTCAAGCAACCACATGGCACAAATAATCGAGGATCTGTTGAGCCTATCTCAAATTACCCGAGAAGAAATACAGGTAAAATCTGTAAACCTTAGTAATATTGTTACTGAAATTGCTGCCGAGCTACAACAAAAAAACCCAGAGAGAAAAGGCAGGTTCATCATTGCCCAAAACATTATTGTTGATGTAGATGCCCGATATTTCCGAATAGCAATGGAAAATATTCTTGGTAATGCCTGGAAATTCACAAAGAACAAGGAAGAAGCCATAATTGAATTCGGGGAAACAATGACCGATAGCTCCAGGGTCTTCTATATTAAAGATAATGGTGCCGGATTTGACATGAAATATGCGGAGAACTTATTCAAACCATTTTACAGAGCACATTCCAGATCTGAGTTTGAAGGAACTGGAGTTGGACTTGCGATCGTACAGCGAACAATAAAAAAACACGGTGGAGATATCTGGGCGGAATCTTTACCGGATAAAGGGACCAGTTTTTATTTTACCATCGAACGACATAATGGAGAAAAGTCATTAAAATAAAACTCGCATTATAGGGTGAAATAAAAAACAGATCCCCCTTCAATAGTTCCCTCAGCCCAGATATTACCTCCGTGACGGTCAATTATCCTTTTTACAATGGTAAGTCCAATCCCGGAACCTGGAAACTCATCAGTTGAATGCAGCCTTTGAAATGGCAGAAATACTTTATCTATGTAATTTTGATCAAACCCGGCACCATTATCCCTGATAAAATAGACAGTTTTTTTGTCCTGAACGACAGTTCCAAACTCAATTCTGGCTATCTCTTTCTTGCTGGTAAATTTCCAGGCATTTCCCAAGATATTTTCCAGAACGATTCGCAGCAAGTCAAGATCACATTCAGCAATAACATCCGGCTGAACTTTTATTTCTACTTTACGATTAGGATTGTCTTTCATAAGCTCGGAGAGTATTTCCCAGGAGATTTTACTGAGATTAACCTTTCTATAGTTAATTCCGGTGCGAGAAATCCTGGACAATCGCAGCAGATCATCTATAAGCATGTTCATACGATTAACAGCATTATTAATTCGCGAAAGATAATCTTTGCCTTGCGAGTTTAGCACGTCTTCATATTCTTCTACCAATATTTGACAAAAACTGCCTATACTTCTGAGTGGTGCCCGAAGATCATGAGAAACCGAATACGAAAAAGCTTCCAGTTCTTTGTTTGCAGCTTCAAGTTGTTTGGTACGCTCGGCAACTCTTCGCTCCAAATTCTTAGTAAGTTCCATAATCTCTGTTTCTGTTTTTTTCTGATCAGTAATATCACGCAGAGATTCAATAACACCTATCATGGTCCCTTCAAAATCGTACAAAGGTGACGCCGTACCAAGAATATGACGACCACCCCTTTCTGCGCTGAGGGTTAACTCTTCGCCGATGATAGATCCATCTTCTTTTCTAAGATTTACATACATTTTCCCAATTTCTTCAGATGAATGGAGAACATAATCGACGAGTGCCGGACGTCTTGTTCCATAAAACGGGATTGAATATTCATAATTTCCTTTGCCAAGCATCTCGCTTGCTTTCTTCCCAAACAGTTCTTCGGCTTTTTTATTCCACAAAATTATTTCGCCGTTAGTATTGATAGCGAAGGTAGCATCGGGCAAGAAATCAAGGATATCCGCAAGTTTTCGTTCGGAATTTCTGAGTAATTCTTCAACCTGTTTTCTTGTAGAGATCTCGTTATCTCTTTCCTGTATTTTTTCTTCCAGCTCTTTTGCCTGGCTGGCCAAAATCAGCTCTCTATCCCGGTAATAATCAATTTTTGCGAGCAATTCTGAAGGAGGTAGTTTCAATTCGGCGATGATATCGGAATATGCCCGTTTGAGCGTTTGTTCCTCTTCGGGCGTAAAAATATCAAAATTTATCAATACCTGATGAGCAGTCGCAACACCAACGAAACTAGAAAGAAGTCTTTCCACTTCATTTCGTAAATCTGACAGCTCGAGAATTGATATCATATTTTTATCAGAGAGACTTAAAGAAAAAAAGCACTGGTTAGCTCTCTCCACGGCCTGAGGTCCTGGTAAATACTGACTGAACAGCGCTTTTATTCTATTCATTTTTGAACCGCTATCGATTGTTGGCATCTCTATATGTCTAATCGGAAATATCCGAGGGACCGGCACTGAGACAAATTCTTCCAGCAATAGTTGCTCTTCTCTAGCCTGTTCAAAATATAATGAACCGAATATATAGAAACTAATATTAAAAAAGAGTGTCCATAGAACCGCATTACTTACAGGAGATAAACTACACAGTCCAAAAAGGTGTTCGGGAATTAATAAGCCGATGCCCCACGGTCCAGATTTAACAAGAGAACTAATTATAGTATTATTTTGAGCAAATAAAGGAACTATCATTGTATACAGCCATACTATAAACCCTGCGCTAATACCTAAAAATGCTCCTGACTCGTTAGCTCTCTTCCAGTAAAACCCGCCGATAATCGCCGGGACAAGTTGAATAATAGCAGCAAAAGAAATTAATCCCATATCAACAAGAGAGAAATACGCACCGATCTGACGCTCAACCCAATAACTTGAAAGAATAAGAATAGCGATAGTGCTCCATCTGGATAGGAGGACATACCTTTTAAGAAAGTTAAGGCGCTTAAAATAGTTTGATAATGGCAACACAAAATGGTTAGTAACCATAATGGATACCGCTAAGGTACTTACAATAGTCATACCCATAGCCGCCGAAAATCCGCCAAGGAACCCAAATATTGATACCCAGGGATGACCGGAATTGAGCGGTAATGCCAAAACAAAAACATCAGCCTGTGCGGCAGGATATCCTAAAATCAAACCCGCCATCGCAATCGGAAGAACAAAAACTGCAAAAAGAAACATATACAAAGGAAAAAGCCACATCGCAGTGAATATATGTTTCTCCTCAAAATTCTCGATAACACTCATATGATACACTTTAGGAAGGAACATAAAAGAAAATAAAGCTAGTAAAAAATACGATGCCCAGGTAAAGAAATATGACTTAGAAGACTGAATTTCTAATATCTGCCTTGAGCCAGGATGATGTAAAAAATCGGTAAATATATCCTGAACCCCTGTAAACAAATAATAGGTCACAAAATAACCGATAGCCAGAAAACTGATTAATTTAACCAGGCCCATAACAGCTATCACTACTACCATGCCCTGGTGTCTTTCGGTAGGTATAAGCCTCCTCGCTCCAAATATTATGGTAAAAAAAATCAAAGAGAGTACAAAAATGAGCCCTAAATCCATATTGAAATTTACGAACTTCTGGGATATCAAACTGCTGGTCAATATAATAGATTTAAGCTGGAGAGAAATATAGGGAACAACTCCTACGACCATTATTAATGTCGATAAAGCTGCTATCCTGAGCGACTTGTTATAGCGAAGTGAAAGCAAATCGGCAATACTCGATATCCTATAGGTATTTCTAATTCTTAGTAATTTTTTTAGTATTGTCCACCAAACCACACAGGCAATAGAAGGCCCTAGATAGATGGGCAGAAAAAGCATTCCAGCTGAGGCAGCTTTGCCAACGCTGCCATAAAATGACCAGGCGGTAACATAGACAGTTAATGATAAGGAATAAATATATGCATTATTGCCAATATTAGTACCAGCAGCAGCCTTTTTTTCAACCCAGAAAGCTAGAAGAAATAATAATACTAAATAAATAAGAACAATTGCTAAAATGATTAAAGGATTAAACATTTATCTCAACCTTACCGTTACCTTACATTACCTTACCTTATCATTTTGATCCATCAATACCCGTGAGATAAAAAACAATAAAACAATAATAACAGCCCACACTAGAAAAAGGTAACCATACAAATTAATTAAGACTGATTCAATAATACAATCAAGAAAAGGCAAACAAAAAGCCAGGATAAAAGTAGAAAACAGGTACGCATGAAATCCCGGTTCAGACAAAAATTTTTTCTTCTTTTCCATTCCACGATTCCAATCATAAACTTTTTTACAATAAACCCGAATAAATTCATTGTATATTTTGAATTATTTTGAGTGATTATAGATGCATCCACTTTATTAAACAACTCCATATAATCAAATTATAATCAAATTATTTTAATGAATCTCCCTCTCAGATCATTCGATATATTCATAGGACCGAAATATGCAAAAAATTTACAATGGAATAAAGATTACGTAGCTCTTGTCCAAGATAACCTATATGAACAAAGACTAGTTCAATATAAGAATGAAGGAGACCCAGATTGATCAATAAAACAATATCTTTTATTCCAGAAAAAACCTTCGGGTTCCCTTTAGACTGTCTAAATAAAACTATCCGTTTAGCCGATGCTGAAAGTATTTTCACAAAGAAACTTAATCAAGCTAAAAAAACCGAGCTTATTATAAGCGGAGGAAAGCCTCTGTTTTCTTCAGAATTCCCGCTTAAAGCTCCAGGCAGTAAATGGGGTGTCGCGGAGATGATCACGGCATCATTAATTGCTGACCGTAAAGTTATCCTCCATAATGTCCCGCCAACTTTAGATACTTTTTCCTGGGTCGAGATATTAAAAGATATCGGTGCAAAACCTGAATATTCTGAAAGCAGTCAGGTACTTACGATCGATCCCAGTTCAATTAACAACTTAGCACCAAAAAACTCATTGATTCAAAGCATTCGCGCCTCGTTTCATATTATTGCTCCTTTGCTTACAAAAAAAGGCAAAGTCACAATCGCATATCCCGGAGGAGATAAAATAGGAGATCGCCCGGTTTCACAACATCTTCAGGTATTAGAAAAAATGGGGATGAATTATACAATGCTTCATGATGGAGTTGAAGCAATGCTTGATGAACATTTCCCGAAAAAAATAGATATTAATCTTGAAAAGCCTCAGATATCCGTAACTATTTTGGCCATGATCGTTGCCTCAAAATTAAACCAAAACCTTTTGCTTTCAAATATTCCCAGAGAAACCGAAATACTGGACGCTGCAAAATTCCTAAGGACGCTGGGTGCTGACATTGAGGTTCACTTTGATTCTCAAAACGAGTCCGGATCATATATTAGGGTTAATAAAGGGATCAATAAAAGTACAGATCCTGCTGTTTTTGAAATACCTCCGGACCGGACCTGGGCTTTATCATTTGCACTTCTCGGACCGATGACCAACGGATCGGTTACAGTCGTTGACGTTCGTAAAGAAGATTTTGGAAATACCATAGATCACCTTTCAGACTTAGGCATTCACGTTCAATTTTCCCATATCGAAGGCAAGGACTGTTTAACTTTATCAAACGACCCAGACCTTAAACCATATGCTCCTGACAAAATCGAAGCAGGATATCTGCCACGAACTAATTCTGACATGCTTCCATTCATTGCTCTTGCTGCAACCTTAAAAAAAGATGTTTGTTTCAGGCTTGGTGATACTCTTTTGAGAGATCGTGATTCATACTTATTGGAACTCAAAAAAATGGGGGCAAAAATCGAGATTCTGGATGGCAGTCATGACTTCATCGTCCAGGGTGTTCAAAAACTTCAAGGAACTGTTGTCGAAGGAAAAGATCTCCGGGCTACAATGGTCCTGATAATGGCAGCTTTATCTGCACAAGGAACTTCTGTTGTTAAAGGAATGGAACATATTCTTCGAGGGTACCCAAATATAATTGATTATTTAAAAAACTATTTTAACGCAGATATTAAAGAGATTCGAGTTTTCGAAGATAACGGGTTAACTATTAAATGGGATATTCAAAAGAACTCTGTTTATGACCTAAATCTTTCTCCCGGGACTTATAAAAACAAAGATCTTTTTATGAAGACTTTAAAGGAGCTTCTTCTATTTTCTGATAATAATTTACATATTGAAAAATGTATGGACCTTTTAAATGATCCTGAATTAAAGTTCGAACTGACTGATGATGAAAAGTTATTATTTCTGGATTCAATTTTAAGAGATTCTCCTGCAAGTCCATTTTTTGCAACGGACCAACATTTTCTTTACCCACAGTATCATCACGATTTTGCTAAGGGCTTAAAGGAATACAATGAAGAATTAAATCTATCCAGGCCCTTAAAAGTTGTGATTTTTGGTCCTGGAAACGGGAAAAAAGTATACTATAACCGCATGTGTGCCAAAGCGTTAGATCTTACTATCGAGTACTTTGCATTTGATATTGATAAAGAGTTTTTAAGCAAAACTCACGATCTCAACCCTGAGGCAAAACTTGAAGTATTGGACCTTCGAAAGGAAGATATTTTAGACTATATTTATCAAAAAGGCTTAAATGACTCTTTCGATTATATTGATTTTACAAGTGTTCTTCATGAAGTATTTTCTTTCCCGGGCATAAAGTTCAACGAAGCGAAAGATGATGAAGAATTTGCTCATTATTCGCATGACAGAAATATTGGAATAGCAAGTGTGAAAAAAACCTTAAACATGGCCCACGTATTACTCAAAGACCAGGGCATTTTGAAAATACTGGATGGAGTCAGACCAGATCCGTCATTAATGAATTCACCTGTTTTCATCAAGTATAATCAAGGCCGGACTGATGAATTTGCAAAACTATTGCAACTAATAAGTACCTATCCTTATTCCGGGGATATGATGCTAGGCGGAGGTAAAATAGGAGGAAACAGCTGGTTTGGGATTTCAACTGGAATATTAAACTATTACTTAGAAAAAATCCAGTTTATGGCAGAGGACTTCAGGAGCGGATTAACAAGTATGGATAAAGAGATTCAAGAACTTTATCACTACTTCACCGCACCTGAGTATTCAGGATACCTTCAGGATAGTGGATTCTCCTGCGTAATGTGTGATGTACATCAGCAAATTACACAGTTATCGATGTATAATGACTATTTTAAACTCCGTCTGTCTCATCCGGAAGATTTTTTATACAGAAATTCTCAGGAAATTCCGATAGAATCAATTCCAACCATTATGGACCAAAGACTGGAGATTACCGCCAGGAAAAATCATTCGCAAGAAACCGGCATTAAAACATCACTCCCAAAAATACCGCTCTCCATGAAAGGGCACCTTCCCCCTTTTTCCGAAGGAAATGCAATAGACAGCTTAATTTCTGAAAATGAACGGGCAACCTGGATTGAACAGGTTCTATCTAAACCCGAATTATTTAATGAGCCGTCGGATTTCCTTATGCACAGGCTCATTGCCTATGACAGGCAGGTTAATCAGGACAATCAGTATTGTCCGCCCTCACATCCTTTGTTCTCTGAGATAGCCCCGCAATTTATGAGATTAAAAATGTCTTTGTTTTTCGAAATATGCCAAAGCAAAATAGTCTTTACGCAAACAAAATTAACGCCACTGGAAATCTGGAATACTTTTCTTCCAATATCCATAAATATTATTACATTAAGAGAAATGAAAGCGAAAGAAACCGGGGACCAGAATTATCGATTAATATTAGGCATCGCTGGTTCCATTGCCTCCGGAAAAACTTCTTTTACGAAAGATCTGGCATTCCTTATTAATCTGATCTTTGATAAGTTAAATAATGAGCAAGTTGACTGCAAGGGATCTGCTGCTACAAGCCACTATGAGACTGATAACGATTTTTTACCCGACTGGATGCTAAAACTATATGGCATACAAAAGACTCATCCCGATTCTTATGACATAAAAGCCACTATCAAGAGAATATCAAACTTGAAGCAAGGAAAAAAGGTAATTCAAAAAAGTTATGACCATATTAATAGTAAATCCGGTGGAGAAAAAGCAATTATAGAATCCGCCCCAATTATTCTGGTGGAAGGATTAAATGTTCTTCATCACAAATCCGGACCTTATGAGTATCTACATAAGTTGCTGGATTATTCTATCTTTATCGATGCAGATGAGACCTCGTTAAAATCCTGGGCTCTAAAAAGAGAAGAGGAAAGAGAAGTATCGAGGAAAAAAGTTCTAAAAAATCATACCACGAGAGATTTCGCTACCATCTGGGACAACAAGCTTTTTAGCATATTTAAAACAAATTATGAAAAAGACAGACTCAATTCTTTTCTCGTAATAAATAAGGATAAAAGGCATGAAAGGTCTATTCATAGTACAGCTAAGCTCGATCTTGAGCGCCGATTAGAACATACGTACAAAGGGCTTGTTATGGATATCGACCACACTATCACATCAGTTGACGGCAAGTTTGATCTGAATATATTGGACTTTATCCTCGATCGTTTAAAAGAAGGTATACCTATAGGGATTTTCACAGCAAGGAATGTACATAGTCTTGTTCTGAAAGAAACAGGTTTCCTCAAAACTTTTTATAATAGACTTACAGAAAAAGGCTATTCCCCCGATATACTCAAGAACCTCTATATTTCATCCAGTGAAGGTGGGACCTTTATTAACACCGGGGAATACGTAACAAATGGTGCATTAGATTTTGAAACTATTATTAAAAATAATCCGGAAAACACCATTGATAGTTTAAACGCTGATGCTTTGAAAAAAATTATTACATTATATTTAGGCCTCGACGAATCTCAAATGCAATTTGAAAACTACAGGGTTTTATTAAAACAACTTAATATGAACCCTCTTGAAGCCGCCTTCACCTTAAATAGTATTTTTGATCTTTTTGATGATCTGCCATACCGTGCCTCCCCATCTGAAAATTCTGTATTAATAGTTTCTGAAGATCAAAATAAATCGATGCCCTTAGATCAATTTTCAAAGATTACCGATATTAAGCCTGATGATCTGATCTCCATCGGGGACCAGGGACAGGGAAGTGATCTTCATCTCCTTAAAACCGGGCTGAGTATAACGGTAGGCAATAAACATCCCAAATCCGAACAAATATCGATACCTGAATTATTCGGATTAAAGCATAACCAGGGAACTTCTTTCTTACTAAACCAAGCCAAGATTTTACAGTACGGATAAACAACCAGGCTGCCTTTGCAATTACATGTAAATTCCACACTTTTTTGCCCGGGATGAGGCGAATAGCTTGATCGCTATGTTTTATAAAAAATCAAAACGGGTATATTAAAAATATATTTAATTACTAATAGTGTCGAAAAAAATGAACAACAAATTAATAGCTATCAACATAAAAATAAACAATACAAAGGATTCACTGCCTGCCGCATTCGAAAAATTCGTGAGGCAAAAGTGTGGAGCAGGATCACTGCGGGAAGCTTTTCTTACAACCGGAATAGCCCCGGAAGAACTTTTGCACATATATGCGAAAAATAAAGATGAACAAACCTGTCAGGCTATTGAGCAATATTTTTATCATACCCGACTGAAGATTCTAACAGAAGCTTCTTTAGATGATTTTATGGACCTGCCTGCTAACATGAAGATAGAATATCTGCTAACAACACGCTCCAGAAAAAAGGTTGCCAATACTACTAATCCCTGGTTCAAACAGTTATCCGGGCAAGCTGCACCGGACAGTCACTATTTTATTAACAGCATCTGCATAAATAATATGGATTTACCAGATTACGATAAAGAATGGGTAGTTGAAAACTGGAAAGAAATTGAGAACAGAATAGAAGAGCAGAAAAGAGAACTGTTGAATAATAAAGACTTGGACCTGACGGAAGAACAGATAAATAAAGCCATCAGCGCTGGTATCTTAAATAAATATATAACCACCTATAAATTAAGCAAATCTAACATTGACCGGGCAGCGCGCAATAACAGCAAGATCCGGTTGAAGACTATTTATGAAATAAAACAAGAGAACCCTGATCTTTCCGATTACGACTGCAAGCAATTAGCTATTATTTTCCCGGACAAGTGGAAAGAAATCCTGTATACAACGGTAGCAGAAATAAAAGCAGAAAACCCTACTATCTCCAATACAGATTGTAAACAACTCGCAATCACGTACCCTAATACCTGGCGAAAAATCTTAAATGAAACGATAACAGAAATAAAAGCCCACTTTCCTGATCTTTCCAATTATGAAGCTAAACTATTAGCAATTAAACATCCCAAAAACTGGAAAAACATTTTAAATCTTGTAACGGAAATAAAAGAGAAAAACCCAGGTCTTTCCGATTATGACTGCAAAGTACTGGCAATAAAAAATCCCAATACCTGGAAAATTGTTTTGTCCCGGATACAAGAAATAAAAGAAGAGAATCCCGAATTATCTGATTATTACTGCACTCAATTAGCTCTTAATTACCCTGGGACATGGAGGGACATTCTACATAAAACAACGCAGGAAATTAAAAGGGATAATCCAGAATTATCCGATTCTTATTGTATACAGCTGGCTATGAGCTATCCCAATAAATGGGAACAGATATTATCTGAAACGATGAACGAAATAAAAAAACAGGCGCCCAGCATATCCGATGCTGACACAAAGAAGTTAGCCATAAGTTACCCCAATACCTGGGAAAAAATTCTTCATGAAACTACCCAGGAAATAAGAACAGCAAACCCCGGACTAGCGGATTATGCTGTCATTAACCTGGCAATACATTACCCCAATACCTGGAAAAAAATTCTGCATGAAACCACCCAGGAAATAAAAACAGCAAATCTCGGGCTAACAGATTATGCTGTCATTAATTTTGCCATACATTACCCCAATAATTGGAGAAAAATATTATTTGAGACATATCCGGAGATCAGGAGACAAAACCCTGGTTTATCAGATTCTCAGGCTAAAACTTTGGCGATGGGATATCCTAATGCCTGGAGTGATATTGTCTCGCAGGTCAACGAATGGCAGCAAAATAATTATATTAAACGGCACATACCCAAGCATGCTTTGTTCTCACTAGCCCAAAGCGACAGCCAGCTAAAAGATAATTTCAAGGAAATTATCGACCAAATGTTATTGAATAATAATAACGATTACCTTTTGGTTACACATGAGAAAAGCTGGGGAGAAAAAGAAAAAGCAAGAGCTAAGCTGGCAATAACATTGTTATCATTACTATTTACACAGGAAGAAATCGAACAGGTATTTGAAGGTTTTTATAACTCACCCCGGGAAAAATTTACGGCATTAATGGAACTGGTTGCTATAAGTTATGGCTGGCTCGGTATTCTGCTTATTAAATCATTAAAAGAAAAAGAACCGGAAAATACAATGGGAATGGGCTTTTATTCTGGGAATTTGGCTGCGGTAGATGATTTTACCGCTGAAGATATGATAATCGAAGAGGAACATTCTGCAGCCTGGCAGTCGAAATTACAGGAAATATTAACTGAAGAGGAATATACTCATATAATTAATTGGGCGTATAAAAATAATAATGATATCAATATTGTTAAAACAGCTATTAAAAAGATTTACCATTCCGGTATAGCTAACGTTATCAGGGACGCATTAAATGGAGATTATTAACTAGAATTGTCTGCGCCCTTTAATAAAACATTGACTCAATCTATGGCAGATATGCTTCATGCCTACTTCAGCCTCTTTCCACAGGACGACACCCATGCCCATGAGCAAGATTTTTGATAAGTCGCACATAAATTTGTGCAGATATCAAGACAATACTATATTGTTGTTTTTAGAAATTAATTATTTACTGAAACTTTCCGATTAATCCTTCGATATAACTTTATACATTTCACAAAAATATCAGAGGAGGTCATATTAATGCGTACTAAAGTAATAAGTTCAAGGGCGGTCATCGAAAAGACGACAACAAATGCTCCGGCAAAAGTCATTATCAGAGGAGGAGGAGAAATCGGATTTACCACACTTGAATTAGCGATGTTAAGACCGAAAGCTGAACATCCGATAGATATCCATCTCATTACCCGGGCTAAATATGCCGATGAGCCTTGGACAGATAAATTCTGGATTAAAGCAATGGACTCCAGTGCAGATTTTGCTTCCAGATCAAACTATTCTTATGCAAGGATAATAAAAGGTATAAACGTTATCTCAAGAAATGATGACGGAAGCATGGATATTGTGTTTGACTCTGATTACGGAAGAAAAGCATTACCTGCCAGATTGCATTTTGAAAAAGATGGAACTGATATTAAAATGCTTCCTCCTCTATTAGCTGCAGGAAATCCAGCTATGATGATTGATGCTACAGGACAGGTAAAATACGAGTTTATGCAGGGTTATCTGCAATATCCCGGACTTCTCACTATTGGAACTGCTCCAGGAAAGAATATACCTAAAGGGACCGAGATCCCTCACATGCTGTTTGGCGTTAATATGGGAAACAATATACCTCAGAACAAATGGCTAAATTTGGCATCCGCAACAAACCCGACAACAGCTGCACTTCTATATACCGGATCATGCACCACTCATGGAGGAACAGTATTACTTCGTGCACTGGCAAAAAATATTGATGGCTTTGAAATTATCTCCGGAAACTTGTCTTCCATACATTCACGCACACCTTCAGATCTGTTGGAGCAGCTTGATCTCAATTTTGCCCCTCAATCTACAGGGTTTGCTAAAGCCGCAAAGGTTGTTGCAAATGACATTGCCGGAGTAGCCAATATCGATGCTTATGCTGTCCGCGCAAATGTCGCAGGTTCTTCATTCTATACACTTACAATGAATGTCAAAGCAAAAGAAATCCTTACTAAAGAGAACCTCCTTGCGAAACTTCAAAAAGAAGCAGAGGGCCCGATGTCTGAACAACTGGCTATCATTTCTCAAAGCGCACTCGCAGCGCATAACAAAAAGAACTTTTCAATCAACTCAGCAATGGGAATGAAAGGATTGTTACAAACAGCAATCATTGATCCAGATATGCTCACAGTAAAAGATAATGGAGACGGCACATATCAGATCAATTTCAAAGTTGTCTATTATGACAACGTCGGAGGATTTACTCATGAGTTGCTTATGGAAGCCAGCGAAGTAGCTAACCAGAAATGGGACCTGGCTGGACAAATCTTTTCACCAGGGAACATATGGGATTACAACAGGATTTTTTCATTCTTTAATAACCCGGATAACCCAAATGTGCAAGAACGGTTCGGCACATCGCAAGCAAGATGGGATAAAATAGCCTCTGCGGTAGAAGGTGAGAAAAACAAAGGACTGCTTATAGGTCAGCCAGAAAACTTTGTAAGAATGTAGAATTATATAATTATTTCTTAAAAAAGGGCCGGGATATGAACCGGCCCTTTTTTTTCATTCCGACAACTTTATCCATACCAATTTAATCTGAAGAACCACTCTCAAAATATCAATAAGACTCAATAGAAACCGTTGAAAAAAACACCTGCGAAATAATATGCAATAAAGCTATATTTGATAACAACAACTATATACTGAAATTATCTTTGATTCTTTACGATACTATTGAGAATAGAGTTTTATTCAAAATAGTTCTTTGGTGATATTTTTTAGAGTAATGTGACATGAGGAGGTGTCGTGAAACAGGTAAGATTGTGTTTTGTCTAAGAAAGAAAATAACTTAAGGAGGAAGAAAGTGAATAATAAGATTATTGCAAGTGAGACAGATAGAGCGAAGAAGAGTGAATCAGCGAAGAAAATCACAGTTACCTATGACGGCGCTCCTATTACAGGTGCGAACCTGAAAACAAACAAGTCAATGGAGGAGCAAGACAAGCAGATAAAGGACTTTGTTGATACAATAAGAAGAAATAAAAAACCTGGCGGTATATTTTTTGTTGCGCCGTCCCAAGCACTTCTATATTCTACTGCCCAACTCATTAAAGGCACAGAGATTAATCTCGTCGCACAGGATATTAATGTAGGTACCGGGAAAGAAAACACCGGTAATGTAACAGTTGCTCAACTAAAAGAATTTGAGGAAATGGGAGTACTTGTCTTTGGTGCACTAGTCGGTCATTCGGAGAATCGTGAGAACTTTAGGAAGAACGTTACTACTGACTCGAAAAAAGAGAATGATTTTTATGGAGAAAAAGTAAACGAGCTGGTTAAAGCAGGCTTTGCCCCGGTACTCTGCATCGGTGAAAAATTCGATACCAGATACCCTCAGGGTAAAGAGGGAACAGAAAACATATCGCAAGTCAGATCTCTGCTAAAATCGCAGCTTGAAGGTGCTCTGTCCGGAGTAACAACAGCCGATGTCGAAACATTAGCTGCCAAAGGCCGTCCGATTACCATTGCCTATGAACCTGTATGGGCTATCGGCACTGGAGTAACAGCTACACCTGAACAGGCAAACGATACCTGCGCATACATTAACAGTCTACTGGTTACAAAGTTCGGTGCAGAAGCAGCTAAAAAGATCGCTATTCAGTATGGCGGGTCTGTAAATGAAGAGAATTCATTTGAACTTGGTATGCAGCAATTTATCAACGGGTCTCTCGTTGGTGGTAAGAGCTACGGTGAGACAGGCGGAATGCCGTCGATTTTCTACATCAGCCATGAGAACCAGAAAGCTGTTGATTATACAGCTGAAATGAGAAAAGGTAGTATTGTTAATATCCTTGACTCAGAGGAAAGAAAAGCACTTTTCGAAAAAGCTCTCGAAATCGGACGTACGCCTAATGTACAGGCAGCATTCCCGAAATCCCGCACACTGTTGGTCAGCGGCGAAGTTATCCAAAAGGCTATGGAGATGAAAGGCAATGCGATGTCAATAGCCGTTAACGGCAGAAACAGCTGGGTCATTGAAGGAGCGCTTCGTGCAGCTCAAAAAGCGAATTCAGCACTAATTATCGAAATCGCAAAATCAGAAGGCGGCATCGAAAAAGCTTATTGCCCACATAATATAGTTGAACTGGCCAAAGTTGTCGATAAAATCTCTAACCGCCTTGGAATTACAGTTCCTGTAGCTATCCATGCTGACCACTACGGCATTAAGAATGAGGTTGATATAGAAAAGGCATACAAAGAGATCCCTCAGATGATCAATGCCGGAGTAACCTCAATTGCTCTTGATCCTTCACATCTACCTAATGCAGAAAATCTCCTGACAACCATCAAGCTTGCTAAGCTTATTCAACAAATCGCTCCGTATATTTCACTTGAGGTTGAAGTCGGAGAAATCAAAGGGAAGGAAGGTCTCTCAACTCCTGATGAGGCTGAATTCCTCATCGCCGGGCTCAACGCTCACGGAATTCATCCTATCTGGATAGCAGTAAATAATGGAACAACCCATGGAATCGAAGCTGACGGCGCTGGTATCCAGACTTCGCTGACTGCCCAAATTCATGAAGCAGTAGCTAAATACGGTGTATCCGGAGCACAGCATGGCACATCTGGGAACAGCATTTACAAACTATTAAAGATAGCTATGGAGACAAACACAACAAAAGCAAACGTTGCAACAGCACTTCAGATGATTTCCTGGGGTTGTGAAGTTGATAAATACGGCAACGCCAAAATGGAAAACAAGAAACCGGTTAAAGTACCGGGCAAAGGAGTAACCGAAGAGTCATGGGAAGCTATGATGAAACTGGTAGACGAAAAAGGATGGACCGGCGGTAACGTCAAGAATCTTAACAAGCCAATTGATGAAATGCTTGCAGCTCAACCTGCCGAAGTTCAGGAACGTATGGTCGCTGATGTCGAAGCATTTGTCTATCATTTGATGACGGATGTTTTCAATTCTACAGGTACTGCTGACTACGCACTCAAAGCTATTGAAGAAGCCAATGGATATAAGATTGCACGTGATGTAAAGGTTATTGAGAACCCTGCAGATTGGACTGAAGATATGATCCATGCAAGAGCAGCCAAGCTCGAAAGCGATAAAGGGCCTGAAGGCAATTTTGACGATTAATATACTGTCTGCTATATAATATGTTCTGAGGGTATTGAGAGATTTATCATCAATACCCTCATTAATCATTAAAGCTCAGATTAAGTATGTGCGGTCCGCGAGTCACCCTTTTAACTTGTACTTATCTAATAAACTTATGCTTCTCGAAAACTCAAAAACATGTTCCTATCAATCACAATCAGGGCTACACTAAAGGTGAAATAAAACAAATTAACACTCGATATATAGATAAGGATTTATTCTTTACAATTTATTTTCGTTGACAGGAGTTTAAGAAAGATAAATATGAACAAAAAAATTATTAGCGTATCACATAGTAAAAATAATGAACAAGATAAATTCTATGGCATGCTAGGAACTGCTTATCAAAAAGCAGATCATACGTTCCTTTTTAGAAAACGAGACACCGGTGTCATTAGCCTGGAAACAAGTTTGTTCTATAAACAATTAGAAAAAAAGTTCGGCACTCCCCAGGAATTGGTAACGCAGGCAAAAAAACACGCGAAGGATGATCTGGTTGTCTGGACAGTCATTTTGTTCTTTCTGAATGAACATTATAACCGCATGAATGAAGGAAATAAAAGTATTAACGAATACAACAAAATAATCTTTAGTGAAGATTCTAAAAATATCAGCCAATTAATAGGGGAAACAGTTTTTCGAACAAAAGAAATCTCCAGCGACCTGGAAAAAGCAGGAGTTGCAACCCTCTTGCCACGAACACGGGAATTTCTGGCAATTAACCATTATGCCGAATTATCAGTTTCCGGTTTGACCAATAAAATTGAGAGATTGATAAAATTGTTGGATAACAGTCATATTAACACAGAGGCAAGAGCTAATATACTCAAAAATATTTTTGATAAATTCGCAAATTATATTGATATTTTTGAAAAATGCAACAGCCTGGATGAGGGAAATGTGTATTATCTTTACGAGTATGTTAATAGTTTCGGGTTTCTTTCTTTTATATTTGATAATTATACTTTTTCTGACGAAAAAATGAATACGCTGGCAGAAGCAGGAGAATTCGACAAACAACTAGTCAATATTTTTAGCAAGCTGAATATAACCAAGGATGAACAGCAAAGAAATCCGCTTTCTGATCAGAATTTAATTGAAATGGGCAAAAAGTTCCTCTCCCACAGCATTGATATTCTTGATACCCTAGAAAAGGGGGAACCCTACAAAGTAAAAAACCCACGCTATCATGAGTTTTTTCTTGCAAAAAGCAGAAAACAATTTGAATCATTATGCCAATACTTTTTGGGCAATGACATGTCGAGTCAGTTAAAGGAAGCAATAAACCGTGTAAGTAATTTACCTTTACAAAAGGACCTGTACCGGCTAGCCAGTATAGCCGCATATAATAACAAAGATTATGATCAGATTGAACTACTCCTGAAAGATTACAATGAACGTTTTCCTGAAGTTATGGATTACCAGTTGAAGTCTATTGAGATACAAAGCAGGATATACAAAGGTAATTTAACTTTAGCAGAAAGAGAAGATCAATATGCTGAATTGGAAGCGTTGTTAAGCCAGAAGAAACCTGCTGAGGGAATTATGATCCCGAATGAATACTATGAAGAACTCAATACAGAATTAATGATGCATTACCATATAATCAACGGAAACTATACAAATAGCCTGGAATATGTAAATGATTTACTTAAAATACATAGGGGGCTGAATTCAGAAAGCAATAAAAGCGGAAAAGATGTTCCAGCATACAGAAATGAAATGATAGCAAGAAGAAAATTATTCTATTTCCAAACAGTTAAATTATACATTCTACATAAATTAAATACCACTGATCCTGCAAAACACAAGAAAATACTTGAAGAATTTCAAAAAGAATTCAAAAAGAACTTAAAACAGGATAATAATATTGATTATTCATCGTCTAAAATCGCCAGATATATCCAGCTTAACGAACATGGAGCAGAATTGTCTGACTTGCTTAAAAGCATTATTATTCCTCTTATCTATGATGACTCGAATGCACTAAATATTGCTAAAAAGCTATTCCGTGACAGTTTTGATATTAAAGAAATCATCAAGCACACTATGTCAAATGTATTTGGTAAAGAGGATAAAATAAACCTTACAGAGGTTATAGATGACCTGGTTGCAGATTACAAAGAAAACAGAATAAATGAAAATACCTCAGATATAAATCTATACAATTTGAAGCTGATTTACGCCATGCTGAAAGTATCCCTTGATAATCCCCAAATGAAAGCAAATAAAAGAAGCAGCATCGAAAAGCTTACTAATTCGCTTGAGGCGGAAATTAGAAACATAAATGTGCCATTAATCCAGCTATCGGTTGAAAAGATGATTGAGAGAGGAATACCGGCGGAAGAAATATATGAACTTAAATTAATGCAAAAAGCAACAGAAGAAGAAAGCAAAACATTTCAAAAACTGCATAATGGCTATTGGTCATTACCACCTCAACTGGATTCGGAAGCTCTAAATAGAACCGATTCTCTTATTCTGGAGGGAATAACAAGAGTTAAGCCGGCTGAAGAAATACAAGCTTTAATTGCAGATTATTATTGTAAGGAATTAGCACCATGGAATACCGTATTTGGAGAGACAGCAATTCGTCAGGTTGTTGAAAAATTATCTGAGCATAACGCGAGCTTTAAGCATTTTGTCAGCAAAGCCCAAAAATTATTGTTAGAACAATCTGCAAACATAAATGATTATCCCAGAGTTAGAAATTATTTCCGAAAAAAAGAAGGTACCGTAAAATATTTCTTTAACTATTTGCAAGGTAAGACAGAAAATGTCCCCTTCCACATGAAAAATTATTTTGCTACCAAAGCTATTAAATATTTTGAACTGGATGAAAAATCTGTTAAATGTTTATGGGATAAAATAAAGCCACAGAATTTGCCTGGTATAGACAAGTTTCTCTTCGGAGTCGCAATTTATGAATTTCGCAAGACTATTTTCGCTAGAGAAAATCATGCTCTTAATGAACAGGAAGTAGCTGATTCTATTTATAAGCAGATAGAAAATGGATTCAGGGAAGATCCGACTGAGATAGATGATCTATTCGATCATTTTAATAAAAAATAGTTTGACCTTCTTCAACAAACTATTCTTTTTTAAACCAGAAGCATCCGCAACCATAATTCTGTGCCCCCAATAACTCAAGCACTAATTAGGGAATGGTATAGTTCATTGCTGACTTGATCTCTATCACCTGAAAATGTTTTTCTGTTTGTTTTCTCAATTTAATCAAATTCCTTATTCTCCCTCTCCAGTCTTGGCCGGGGTGAGGCGCGGAGAAAGCACGCGGAGAGTTATTCTGCATAGAACTATAATCCTGTTTTCCGCGAAAAGAGGCAGGAATACCCACTAAAAGTATCTGCACCCATAATAATATTGATCTTGATAAAGATAATTTATCATGATATGGTCTTATCATAGTAGCAATCCCGAGAGGGGATCTCCCTCGATTTCTATCACTGCACGGAAAAGGTTATTATCAATATATATGTTTGAACGAATAAAGAACTGTTTATCGCCACTTTCCGTATTATATTTCGTGGTTATACTCAGCGTTATAATTAAATTGCTCTTAACCATATTATTTTCATCCGGCTACCAGAATCAATTATTTTTACCATTTGTTACCCATTATCTTTCGTTCCATGATAATCCCTGGCAATATTTTTATACTTTTAATAGAGCGGTGGAGTTCCCATATCATCCGGTGATGCTCTATCTACTCTCTTTTTTTTACCTGCCGGTCCATTTACTTAACCTGGACTCTGTAATATGGCAAAACTTTTTCTTTAAGCTCCCATTATTATTGTCTGATGTTTTGATAACCTACCTGCTTATTAAATTATTTCCAAGCCGGAAGAAAAAGGTACTTCTGTTCTATGCGGTTTCTCCAATAATCCTTTATGCAAATTATATGCATTCCCAGCTTGATCTGATCCCTACCGCGATGTTATTTCTTTCTATATATTTCCTTATAAACAAAAGACATATTTTCTGGGTATCATTATTCTTCGGCATAGCAATCAGCACGAAATCACATGTCGTCGCGGCTTATCCTCTTATGGCTTATTTCATCCTCCGTAATTATTCATTGAAGGATTTCTTGTTTTTTCTCTTTGCCCCGGCATTAATATTCTTCGGGTTTACCTATCCGTATCTGTTTAGTGACGGGTATAAGTACCTGGTATTATCAAACCCGAAACAAATGATGATATATGATATATTCTTCAAAATAGGCAGCTTAAAACTATACCCGGTCATCATCACCACGATAATTATCTACTCCCGATTTTTTATCTTTAAAAAGATTAACAATGAACTGTTTTTTACATTTCTGGGAATCTTGTTCTCGGTATTTGTGCTGCTGATTTTCCCGGCACCGGCCTGGTATATCTGGATGCTTCCCTTCCTGTCTGTCTTTTTAATAAAATATTATGAACGGAACAGCTATCTATTATATTTCTATATAGCCTTTAATGTCATTTATCTGATTTTCTTTATTGGTTTCTACCTTCCTGACCACCAGGACCTCATATTTCTCAATTCAAATGTTTCTATGAAAATCCATGACGAAAAATTAGCTAACATTTTTTATACGCTATTAGAAACATTATTATTCGCGACCTTATATCTGTTATATAAATTTGGAATAACCAGCAATCTATTGTACAAAAAAACCGGAGCCACGATCATCGGTATCGGCGGCGACAGCGGAGTTGGAAAATCAACATTACTGAATGATCTCAAAACACTATTGGGAAAAAAATTCCTAGAGTTGGAAGGCGATGCTGACCACCGATGGGAGAGGGACGACGATAACTGGGATACGTTCACACATCTTAACCCGAAGGCGAACCTTCTTCACACCCAGGCTGATAACCTCTTGATACTGAAAATTGGGAACGCAGTTTTCCGAAGGGATTATAATCATAAAACCGGGAAGTTCACTGATCCAGTAAAAATCAAACCTAAGGATTTCATCGTACTCAGCGGTTTACACACGTTCTATCTTCCCAAGATGAGAAAGATCATCGATTTTAAAATATATATCGATACGGACGAACAATTACGAAGACACTGGAAAATTGTTAGAGACCTAGAAATCCGCGGATACCAAAAAGAAAAAATAATCGAGCAAATAGAAAAGAGGATGGATGACGCAAAACGGTTCATATATCCGCAAAAAGAATTCGCTGACCTCGTAATCAATTATTTCACTGAAGATGAATTTGAAGTTGGAGGCAATACAGCAGAACCACACATAAAACTAAAACTTATTTTTGATGCGAGTATACATCTTGAAAATCTGCTGAATAAGTTCGCAAATAAAGATTTTTCCTGGGATTATTCTGATGACTTGAAGCACCAGATAATTGTATTCCATAAACCGCCGAAACAATTGGACATCAAGGAAATCGGAGACACGATCATTTTTAATCTGGAAGAGATAATCCCATCAAATACGTTGCTGTTACACGGTTATAGAGGCGCGATTCAACTTATTGTACTCTTGATAATAAGCGAAAAAATGAAAGAAGTTGTTTAAATGGATTACAAAGGATTCCTGCTGGATATTGACAATACGTTATATGACTATGAGAAAACGCATAAACTCGCAAATAATGCAGTGATTGATTCATTATCAGTAACATTCACAATTCCGCAAGAGACTATCAGAACTAACTTAATAACAGCACGAAAGCAAATACATGCCGAACTGGCTCAGACCGCCGCGTCCCATAACAGACTGCTATATTTTCAGAGAATGTTTGAACTGCTCAACATCAATCCAATTCAATATTCATATGACGTTTACAATCTCTACTGGGACACCTTTATCGATAACATAATTCTTTATGAAGATGTTCTCGAATTTCTAAAAATGATTAAACCTTATAAAGTCTGTTTGGTTACTGACCTGACGGCAGATGTCCAGCACAAAAAGATGCAAAAACTAAAACTATTTGATTATGCCGGATACGCTGTTATCAGCGAGGAAGCAGGGATAGAAAAACCACATCCGTATATGTTCATGCTCGGTTTAAAAAAAATGGAACTGACTGCAAATGAAGTATGCATGATCGGTGACAACTATTCAAAAGATATTGTAGGAGCAACAAACCTTGGGATCCGGTCTTTCTGGTTGAATACAGAGAACAAAAAAGAAGAATTGAACGATCTGACGACAGAATTTAAAAACTTCAAAGAACTGATGGGTTATATACAAAAATGAATGAACTGGAAAAATTCGTTAAATTATCAAAATATGCCGGGGAACGATTCGATCTGGTCCAAGCCGGCGGTGGGAATTCGTCAGTAAAGCTGAGTGATGGGAGCATGATCATCAAAGCATCAGGATTCTTGTTATCCGAAATGGATACCAGTAAAGGTTATTCTAAAGTTGATAATGCTCGTGTTATTTCCATAATGAAAAACAAAGAATTACTAACAATAGCTGACAAAAAAGAGAAAGACTCTTACGCAAAAAATCTTATGGACGAGGCGATCATTGACTCTCAAAACCGTCCGTCTATCGAGACGTTCTTACATGCATTGCTCGACACCTACACACTACACACTCACCCGCTACTCGTAAATATCATCACCGCGCAAGCAGACTGGGAGGACCAGTTAAACAAGCTTTTTGAGAACTGCCTCATGATCAAATACAAAACTCCCGGTATTGAACTAGCCTCAGAACTGAACAGCCAGCTTGAATCTTATATCAACGCTCACAATATAAAACCAAAAATCGTATTTCTACAAAACCATGGACTCATCGTTTCAGCTCGTGATGATGAAGAAGTTATTGCATTAACAGAAGTCGTTCTGGATAAAATAGAACAATACCTGGCTATCGACCAATCACGGTATAAACTAACAACAAAAATCTCTTCATTAGTTAACTCCCTTGGCCAATCTTCTAAAATCGCATATTTATCAGACGATAGAAATCTCTGTTCCCTCCTTGAAAGTAATAAAAAATCCTTTTTCTCAAAACCATTTTGTCCGGATAAACTTGTTTATTGCGGGATAAGTGCTGTCGAGCTCCAGGACATCAGCTCAACAGGACCACTTATTGAGTATAAGCATGATTATTTTGAACTTCCCAGAGTAATCATATATAAAGAAAATATTTTCCTAATAGCTGATACTGTAAAAAAAGCCAAAGAGATCGAAGATGTCCTCAAATTCCATCTCCTTGTCATGACCTCATCGAAGAATAATCCCATCTGCTTAGAGGAAAAAGAGCTTATGTATCTTGGAAACTGGGAAGCTGAAAAATACAGACAAACGATTTAAGTAATAAGCGAGTCTACGATGTCCTTTCAAAAAACAACTTCAGTAAATTGAAGGGGTGTCAGGATTTTTGTGACACAGCCTTATTGCTTGGAGAACCAAGCAGTCCGCCTTCGTTGGGGTGGTGAGAAACATTCCCGAATAGTAGTTTCGACTAAATCGAGGCGGATGAAGCGAAAGTTCAACCCATCCCCCGGTAACTCACCCGTTACAAAATAGTCTTGTCTTTGATCTTTTGTTATTGATCTTATTGATGGTATAATCAGGATGATAAAATACTTCCAGGTTAAGCATGCTAATAACTGTCAAGAATAAATTATTCGGATTGAAAAGAGAATTATTCAGATATCTTATCAGGCATTCCAGCAATAAAAGACCTGACAGTTATCCATATATAACAGGAGATACCTTCAGAATATATGCGAATTACATTCACGACGATGTTTCTCAAACAATTAAACCTGAAAAAGTAGAATATAAGCAAAAAATATTTGTCGGCATTGAGCAAGTAGAATACTTTTTCAAACACATCCATCCTGACATAAAAAATCCCTATATTTTGATAACCCATAATGGTGATATTGCCGTAGATGACAAACTCACTCCCTATATAGATGAAAAAATTATTAATTGGTTTGGTCAGAACGTTAACACGGGCCACGAAAAAGTCATACCAATCCCTATCGGGATAGAAAATACTAAGTATTATTGTAATGGGATCGTAAGTATGTTTAATGCACTGATCAAAAAAAAAGTTAATAAACAGAATCGGATTCTTTATGGCTTTAAGATAGCTACAAATGTAGCTGAACGGCAGGTAGCTTACGATTATCTAGTAAACCACAAACTGGCTGACGGTATCCCGAAGAGAATAAACCCGAAAATATATTTAAATATGTTGAATAAATATAAGTTTGTCGCATCGCCTCCCGGTAATGGAATCGACTGTCACAGGACCTGGGAAGCGCTATATCTTGGAGCAGTCCCTATTGTAAAAAGCTCTCCGGGCATAGAGTATTTCAAAAAGTTAGGATATCCTATGTGGATAGTCAATGATTGGACTGAATTGAATAACGTTGACGAGTCCTTTCTTCAAAAAAAGTATGAAAAACTCATGAACAACTTCGACAGCAACCTGTTAAAAATAGATTTCTGGATAGAAAAAATGAATCTGCCGAGCTACGATAAGGATTATTAATGAATGATATTTTTTTTGCAGCCGCGTTAGTTTTTCTATTTTGCCTTATATTTGTCATATCGAGTAATTCTATATTATTTAGATTTTTTCCAGCATATACCGGCCAGCATCCTTTTTTAAAAATAGGTTTTAGTTATTTCTTTGGTATTAGCTTATTTCTTTCTCTCTGGAGACTCCTTGGGCTAGTTCTCAGTGCCAGAACGTCCTTATTTATTTCATCGATTCTTCTTCTAATAGTAGTATTTTTGGGAACACGTGATTTAAAAGCAATTAAGATAAAAACTACCGGGATCCTTCTTGTGATTCTTTTTGCTCTATTTTCATTCATGAATATTATCTTATACCTGCCACCGGATTCTGCTTCTGGAACCGCTCTTGTCAATGTCTGGGACAAAGTTGGCTCTCTTCATAGTCCGCGTTACGCTAATTTAGTGTTACATATCATTAACCTAGATAGAATACCTGCTATTAATCAGCACTACGGACAATCACTTCTGTCCTTGGCAACTTCCTCTGTTAAAATGATTAGTCCATATATCGGGCTTACTATATGGCTCTGGGTATCACTAATTTTTCTATTGATGACATTCTATGGGGCTTTCAGAGAATTTAAGCTCAATAATTTTTTTAGTTTTCTGGGTGTCCTGGTGATGGGTTTCGGGAATATGACATTGTCTCTCTTACCCTGCCAGGTAATCGATTCGGGTAATCCCTGGATCGGTTGCGGCTATACGGACAGTATCGTCGGAATGGGAACGATCATGTTTTTTTTATTTTTAACTGTCGCCTATCTTAAAAATAAAATCAGCACAATCGTGTATCTCCTTATGTTACTTCCAATTATTATTACCTGGCATATGACAGCGACACAAAACATTTTGATCTCTTTTCCAGTCTTTTTTATGGCCGGAGCCCTCATTCTCTATAAAACCAGAAGAATAAAAGATGTCGCCATTACAGCAATATCATTTGGTTTTCTGATAATTTTTTCTTTCGTCACGGCAAATACCGGGGGTATGCTTATTTCTTCCCATAAAGCAGATCATATAAAGGTTCCGGGACTCATGCAGTACAATCAAAAAGGATATCCAACAATACAGGTAAAACCTTATCTACGATTTAGTTACTTTAATAATCTTTTTGGCGATAACGCAGCATCTGTTTATGCCTGGGACGCTAAAGAGCAATATTCTAATGACCGGTTAAACAATAAGACTAAAACTATTAATAATTCCGTTAGTTATAAACAAGCATCCGTCGCCAGCATTCCAATAGAGGACCTCATTTTTTTATTGGAGGATTACGCCTGGAAATCCCTTCGGGCTATTTTTTATCCGCTGGCAGGTATGATCTTATTATTTATATATATATTTGTCAGTAAAATCATGAGTAAAAAATCTCAAGAACTGGAATATTACCTTCTATTAACTGCTGTCATGTTTGCGGCAGGAGTTGGAGTAGCATATCCCTTTGTGCTTAAAGGCTATAAATGGGAGTTGACCCGTTTCATGATCCCCGGAGGATATCTTGGGATGTTTTTCCTAGTGATTGCAATAGTGTATTGGCTGGACCTTTTCCGGATTAAACGTATCTATCAGAATTTGATTGTAAGCTGCATTGTTGTTATACTGATTGCCGGACATGCAATTCACACAGGAACTACAGTAAGAAACTACTCCAAAGCATTTTTAACAGGTAAGCATCATGTAGTGAATACTCTATTAACTCAAAAAAAAATGATAGCCGAGTGATCATGGTACCTGTTAATATAAAACACATGGTGACAATAAATGTTTCTAGGCATTAAATCTTATATATCAAAAGTATTTTATATCCTTGGCAAAAAGAAATCATTGCTTCTATTGATCTTTTTCGTATTTTTACTATCTTCTATTCTTGAGTTCTTCAGTATCGCCATTATATTACCCTATGTCGCTATCTTACAAAACCCATTAGCTATCCTTAAAAATGAATGGGCTAGAAACATTTTGACGGGATTTTCAATAACAAGTTCACAAAAGATAGTAATTTATTCCAGCCTGCTGCTTATTGCGGTGTATTCCATTAAGAGTATGTTTTTTTTCATAGTCCAGTGTTCTATCAGCTATTTTACTTATGATGTGAACAGATATTTACGGGAAAGACTTTATTCCTCATATGTTAATGCACCTTATCAGTTTTTTCTTAATCAAAATGCTGCAACACTAATAACGAATATTTCTGATGAATGCTATAAGTTTTCGATTAATGTTGTTGGAGTAATGGCTACATTCATGTCTGAGGCAATCTTTTTATTAATCATTATTTGCGCCCTGGTATTCTATAATGTCAAATTACTTCTGCTAGTTTTTGTTGTGGTTTTGTTTATTTACAGTTTTTATAGATTTTCCAAAAATAAAACTTTTGAATACGGACGTATTGGTTCAGAATCCCATACTGATGTATTTCAAATAGTCAACCAGACCCTCAATAATATTAAGATTATAAAGATCAATAACCTGCAGGAATACTATATAAATGAAGTAAAAACAATACTGAAGAAAATGGTTACGTCTTCTACGAACTACTACGCACTGCTCCTATTACCTCGAATCATTTTCGAAATGCTATTTATCACTTCCATAGTTGTTCTTATTATCTATTGTCAATCTCAGCTTGGTGGTGTAAAAATAATCATTCCCATGCTCTCAACCATGGCTATTGCCGCAATCAGGCTCATGCCTTCGGTGACTAAGATATCCAACTCCATGTCGGCCATGAAACATAGTACATATACTGTCGAGAGAATATATACAATCCTTAAAAAAATAGAGAAACAAAACCAAAACCAGAAGCTACAATGCAGCAAAGATCAGCCTAATATCCAGGCTTTCAAAGACAGGATCGAAATAAAGAACCTAGTTTTCGAGTACGAAGCCACAAAAAAACCGGTTATTAATGGACTCAATCTTTCTATTAAAAAAGGAAGCTCGATAGCTTTTACCGGAAAATCAGGGTCAGGGAAAACGACACTGGTTAATATACTGCTGGGATTGCTTTATCCGCAATCAGGAGATATCAGTATCGATGGATTATCTATATATAGCAATCTGGCAAACTGGCAGAGCAATATCGGTTATGTGCCACAAGATATCTATTTGATGAATGATTCAATCAGGTGCAATGTTGCACTCGGGATCAACGATGAAAAGATTGATACGGATATGGTAAACAGAGCTTTGACTCTAGCAAATCTAGATGCTTTAATAGCTGGATTACCTGACGGTATAAATACCAGAGTCGGAGAGAATGGGATCATGCTGTCTGGTGGACAGAAACAACGGATTGGGATTGCAAGAGCTTTGTATACCAACCCTTCGGTCATCGTGTTTGATGAAGCGACCTCGTCTCTCGATAGCGAAACCGAAAATGCCATTCAGAAATCAATTGATAATCTTGCCGGAGAGAAAACTATCATCATCGTAACACATCGGCTGACAACGCTGAAAAACTGCGATGTTATATATAGGATTGAAAACGGAGACATTGTTCAAACCGGCACATATCAAGACATGTTTGATTAATATATTGAATGATCGAGGCTATCAATGAAAGAAACATTTATCAAAGTATCATTTAAAGAATCATCAAAAACTGCTTATACCTATAAAGAGGAAGAATACGTTTCCAATCCCCGATGGCAGTTACTGGAACAACTTTTTAATGCTAATTATACGAACAAAGTCATCAATGGCCAGATACCAAAAAAAATACATCAGATATGGCTTGGCGGTAAATTCCCGAAAAAGTATCACAAGATACAAGAATCCTGGAAAAGATTTCACCCCGACTGGGAATACTATCTCTGGACAGACAAAGAAGTTAAAAAACTAGAAATGATTAACAGAGAATTATTTAGCAGGACGTCTAACTACGGTGCCAAATCAGATATTCTCAGATATGAAATACTTAATCAATTTGGCGGACTTTATGTAGATACGGATTTTGAATGCTTTCATCCTTTTGATACTATCCATGAACAATGTCATTTTTTTGCCGGATTAGTATACTCTGAAGCTCCATTATTGAACAACGCTCTCATTGGGTCGGTTGCCGGTCACCCCGTATTAAAATTATGTATAGATTCATTGAATACCAGGATAAAAGAGATAGATACTACTGATCCCGATTCAATAATGCATAATACCGGTCCTCAGTTCTTTAATGAGTGCTTTTTTCAAACGATCACTGCTGTTCAGGAAAATGTGATACCATTCCCTATCACATATTTTTATCCATTACCGAATGGAGAACGCTTCTTAACTAATGAAGAGAAAATCAAATCATATATCAAGCCGGAATCGTTTGCACTCCATTACTGGTACGTTAGCTGGTTTGACAACACCTTAAAATCCAGAATTATTAGAAAAATAAAGAAAACCTTTAAAATTAAATAATATGTCTATCAGAAATAGAATAAAATCTTATCTAAAATACATCCCTTTTCTTGCTCCACTTTTGAGAATTCCTGGGATTATCATCAGTTCTTTAAAAAACTACGTTTTCTACCTAAATTCATTTATACGGTTCAGGGTCATGGATGATAAACGATTCCCAGTCAGCTGGAATCAAAGAATGGTAATTCTAGTCGATAGAACAGACTCTACCGGGTTTGATCATCATTACATTTATCACCTGGCTTGGGCAGCCAGGAAGCTTTCGAACATTATGCCCAGGCTGCATATCGACATATCTTCAAGTATTTATTTTATGTCCCTTATATCTGCTTTTATTCCGGTTCATTTTTATGATTATCGGCCAGCTAAAATTAAGTTGTCGGAGTTAGATGCTAAGGCGGGTGATGTTACAAAACTACCTTTTCCTGATAAAAGTGTTGAGTCTCTTTCCTGTATGCACGTCGTCGAACATGTAGGACTGGGAAGATATGGCGACCCGCTTGATCCCCAGGGTGATCTGAAGTCAATCTCTGAGCTTAAACGAGTACTTGACGTCAATGGAACTTTGTTATTCGTTGTTCCAGTAGGTATACCCCGAATACAATATAATGCACACCGAATATATTCTTACGATCAGATTATAAACTATTTTGAAGGAATGGACCTGATTGAGTTTTCATTAATAACAGATAATCCTGAGGATGGGCTTATTGAACATGCAGATCCCGAATTAGCCAATAGACAACAGTACGGATGCGGTTGTTTCTACTTCACCAAGAAAACGGGATAAACGATCTTTATTCTGCCCATTTCTCAATATTATGTATTTTTGTGCATATCGCATCGAATACAATCTTTTCTTCACTCAAGTAATGTTTGTATTCTGCGATATCTTCAGGTCTTCCCTGGAGTTCAGGAGAAACAAGGCACAGTTTGAATCCGGCTTTTTTCAGGACTTGATAGTTCTCTTTGTTTATCGGCAGTTTCGTGAAGCAATCAACCCATACCCAATCAACTTTTCCCTGCATATTCATGATGGTGTCCAACCCTTCGTATTCAGAGAATCTAAGGGCCATCTTCTTTTCAGAATATTTACTGCTCAATAAAAAAATCATTGGAAACGAGCTGTCGAGAAAGAAATAGTCTTTAACCTCGTATTTTTTTATCAACTCGAGCACCCGGTGTTCAACCCGCTCGCTTTTGACATTCAAGATCATCGTTCCATTATGATAATGCTTAAGATATTCCTCGAAACATTCTCCAGGGGTGAACGGATCATGCTGGAGAATCAGTCTATCCCCTTGATCTCTAAGATCTAGCTCAACTCCATACTCAAGTGGTAGTTTTTTTAAACCTTCAACAGTGTTTACCCGATGGGCGATGTAGTTCATTTTTTTAATTCCTTTTTAAGTTTTGTGCTAAATTCGACGGTACGTTTGATAAACTTCCATTTAGATTTCAATCCGGTGTTCCAGCTTGATTGTCCATGGACCCTTGATGGGAATCGCACATCAAAACGGAATATATCTAACTTCTTTATCCGGGCAATATAAAAAACAAAAAGATCAAGAGAAAAGTCATGAGGTGGATTATTCCAGTTCTCAAAAAAGCTCCTGTGGAATATATTAGGCTGGGCGTTAATATCCCACAATCGTTCACCAAGATAGCATGTCTCAAAAAAGCTCATTCCAATGGTAAAAAAATGGTCTAATGCACTGCGGCCTTTTCTATTACCTTTTACAAATACATTCATTGGATTGTTTTTGGTCTCTATGATCTCAATGGCTTTGATCACATCATACGGATCAGTTTGCAAATCGGCATGCGTCCACCCAAGATACTCTCCTTGTGCTGAACTTAATCCTGTTAATACACCATAGCCGTATCCCTGGTTTATTTCTACCTTCACTGTTCGGGTAAAAGGGTACTGAGGCAGCAGAGTATCAAGAACTTCCTGACTGTTATCTTTTGATCCATTATTGACTAGGATCACTTCAATGTCTTTTCTGCTTATTACACTGCGAAATCTATCGAGCATTAAAGGTATATTTTTTGCTTCATTATAGCAAGGTATTACAATTGATAATTTCATGAAAGACCTCTTCGTCAGAAGTACCCTTCTATTAACTATGACATTTACTTCAAAAGGTGAAGGATTGATTCTGGTATTTTCATTTGTGCTCCTGCAGAAATGTTCTAAATTTTTTATCAAGCTCAGATATCTTACTAAAATTCATTGTAATATCCTTATCGAGTGAATAAGGATGAAATGAACTTTTATGAAAGAAACTCTGCCAGTATTCATAGGTCCTCAGATCATTAGGAGTGCCCCAGCAGATATAATCTGTCACCTCAAACACTTTTACTTTATATCCCAGCTCGATGAGTTCGTTTATGCAGCTATCAACATAAAATTCATTATTTACCCTCAGGTCCTTATTATAGAGATTTTGAAGTGATTCAATAAAGTATCGCGCCTTCTTGAAGGTGAATGTCCCAACTATTGCATGGTCGTTAAACGGATCATCAGAGATAGGTTTTTTTACTGATACTCCGGTTACGTTGTCATCACCGGCGGTTCTTATCCAGCCGTACATCTGAGGATTGTTCTTACTCGACTGGTTATGCCGGAAGCTCCAGACGATCGCGTCAGTATCTGGGGCTTCGAGCAATTGCCGGTATTTTTCGCTATCCCAGAGCATCCCATTATCGCAAGCGCCGATAACGAGAGGAGAATCAAGGTCCTCGTCCCGCAACCCGATCTCGCAGGTGCATGCCTGTCCCTCAGTCACCTGATCAAGACGGACGATTTTCGTACCTGGAAATATTTTTTTGATCTCCTTTTCAAGAGGATAATTATCAAGATGATCCCCCAGACAAACAAAAATATGCTGTTCGGAATCCGGCAGATAATCTGCTGATTGAATGATCATCGGCTTTCCGCTGACTTCGATAAGTGGCTTCGGATTGAGATATCCTTCTGTCGCGAACCTGTTCCCCCGCCCTGCCAGCGGTATCAATGTTATACTATTTCTATTGACAGGGTAGCTACGCTTTTCAAGGATAATATTTCTGAAGTAATCAGACCACTTCTCATATTCCTTCAAGTCGCCAGGTGTACCCCACTGAAGCATGTGCTGTATTTCATAAATGGAAACGATTAGACTATCCTTGAGAAGAAGATTATAGACCATACTGACATAATATTCACCGTTAACATGAATATCTTCGTCGATAAGCTGACAGAAATATTTTTTGACATAACTTCCCTTTTTAAAATAATACGTTCCGTCAGAGGCATATTCTTCCATACGGTCATCAGTAAATGGCTGTTTTTCTCTTATCTCTGACATCCATTGATCCGTGAACCTCATAAAAGCGTAATTGGTCGTTCCTAGCATATGTGGATGGAACCCCTTGTAGGCCGGGATTGCCCCATCAGCCTCTCTTGAGCGGGTATGCGCCAAAAAATCGCTATAATCCCAGTATTTTCCAAAATCACAATAGTTAATGATCACTTCCTGATCATCATCGATCAAATCAAAAATCTTGGAGACTGCATAAACAGGTCCCTTTTTATGGGGCCCTATCTCAACGATCTTTGCTTTCGGAGCAATCCTGGTAAGTATAGTCCTCATTTGTGTTTCGTTGAGATGTATGCTGTTACAGATAAATACGAAATCAGTTTCGCCCGGGAACATAGACACCACATGTTCGATGATCGGTTTCCCATCGACTTCTATGAGCGGCTTTGGGACTTGATACCCTGCATCGACAAATCGTTGTCCTTGTCCGGACATGGGAATAATTATTTGCATGCATAGCTCCTTTTGTTCTGATTTAAATTTGTTTGATAATTATGAGGAATGCTTCTCGTCTTGATAATGTTGAAATAATATCCATTGGTGCCATTTTTTGTCCTATGGCTGAATTCAATCTCTTTGGCAGAAGGTATATTATCTGAATAAACGGTGCTCACAGGCTCCGCGCTGAATTGTTCCTTAAAAATAGCATAAAGCCGTTTGTCAGGAGCGTGTCGATGACTTATCACTGCTACAGCCCGATGGTTAAAATTGTCGCTGGAAATATCACCATGCATCAGATCAAATTGTTTGAAATCGCAGTCATTAATATGTCCGTAATTATATTTTTTGCTGATCGAATTCATAAGATCAATATTCCAAGTCCATCCGTAGCTGATAATCGTGCTTACCTGATATTTTTGCAATAATTGAGCTATTCTGGCTTCATCGAAATGATCCAATCGTTGCTTCGAAACTGAAGTCCAATTTGTAAAAAAAACAACAATTATCATAATGGCCAAAGAAATGCTAAGCCCAGACTGAACGTCCCGTTTAAAATAACCAGCAGCTAAACCAAGGCCCTCACTGATGAGAATTATTATCAGTGGCAAAAGAATAAGGCTATGTCTGGTAGGGCTAATGGTTATTTTATTTATGAGCACAAGAAATATCCAAGTCAGAGAAGCAATAACAATAAACAATCCAAGCATTTTTTTAGTATGCTGTGTGCTCCTGAAACAACTGAAGAGACCTATGCCTGCTAAACAGAAACAAATAGTCCCTATAATTAGACTAAAGCGAGTGTCCTCAGGCATAAAGGCAATAAGATCAGTGAAAACGATAAATGTATTCTTAGTAAAAAAAACTATTGAGTAAGTAATCCTGTCAAGCAAGCCATGTGCCGATAAAATATTAAAGAAGAATTCTTTTTCCGGTCCAGTATTCCAGTTAATTCCCCGTTCTCCAAGATTTCTGGCCATAATAAAATCTATAAGCGGATAAATGAGAATAGAAAAAACAACTAACCTTGGTATAAGCCTTTTGATAACAGTTACTATTCCTTTTTCTCTTAGATACAAATTATAAACAATACAACCCCAATAGGCAGGAAGGAAAAATAATAATTGGTAGTGTAGATAACAGACGAATGCAATCAAACATGTTGATAAAAAAATCTTTTTTCGAGATGTCTCTATAGCCGGAATATTGATAAGGATTATTAATGTCGTCATAATCGCGATTAATCCAGATACATAATTCTCCATCTGCTGCGAGTATATAATGTGCATCCAAGAGAAAGAAAATAATGCCAGTCCGGCAACAAGATATGGAAAAAATCTCTTTTCACCATAAAGGGCGATAGAGAACACACACAGCAGAATGATAGCCACCATGCTGGTAAGAAATGCAGGAAACCTTCCCCAGAAAATAATATCCCGGTATGATTGTGAGCTATTAATAAAAAAAGGAACAAAAGCACACTGGAGAGGAGCGTAGGTCCAAATCTCCGGAATTGCGTGGACCTGAATGATCTTATTCGGTATATACGAAATTATATTTTTGACGGGATTGTCGTTTATATTCCAGCGAGTTAACGTTTTTAAAGGCACCAGATGAATATTGAATTTTTTTTCAAGCTTATGAGATGCTTTTTCTAAATGTACGAAGAATTTTTCTTCCCGGTCGAGCGTTGTAACAGCAACGCCAATATCATCAACATGTGTAAACTGAGTCCCCAGATTAGCTAATCTGACAAATCCTGCCAGCGTAATAATGACCAATATGGTTATAATTTGAAGATATCTTACATACCGTTGCATCTTTAAACCTTTAGTATATATTTCTCTGCTACCAAACTCCTGAGATATAAAAGTTAATCGGTACTAAGATTATTTACCGTATAAAGATTGAACGTATAAACAGTACTAAGCTGCATTTCAGACAAAGATTATTCAAAACACTCTGCATCTTTTAACCTGGGCAACAACGAATCCTTCTGTGAGACGATTGGCGCGCTAACCGGCCAGTCAATTGCAAGATCAGGATCGTTCCAGATAATACCTCTATCCAATGCCCCGGAGTACTCGTTCGTGCATTTATATTGAAGGTGAACCTCATCAGTTAAAGCGACAAAACCATGAGCAAACCCAGGAGGAATAAAAAATATACGGTTATTTTCTTCACTCAGTTCTATTCCGATCCATTTACCGAACATCGGAGAACTTTTTCGAATATCAACTGCCACGTCCCAGACTCTGCCTTTTATAACTGATACTAATTTCCCCTGTGACTTTGGAGCTAGCTGATAATGCAATCCCCGGAGAACTCCTTTTATAGATTTTGACCGATTATCCTGTACAAAGGAATAATTAATCCCTTGAGCTAAGAACTCCGATTCTTTATAGGTCTCGACAAAATAGCCTCTTGAGTCATGAAAAACTTTAGGCTCAAGAAGAACTAGATCAGGAATAGATAATTTGCTAAATTGAAATGGCATAACCAGGTACCTTTTATCAATTATTTCTTTTTAAAAATTAGTTGAAACCGCAGTAACAATTAACTTCTTCCTACCAGGAAAACCCCGGTACAGATAATAAAAACACCAATCCAGCGAACCATATTTACATCTTCTCCGAAAAGCATTTTTGAAGCGATCAATATCCCGACATAATTGATACTCAGCATCGGATAAGCAAAGCTTAACGGTACACGCGACAATGTAACAATCCAAACGACAGAAGCCAGCGCGTAACAGATAAAGCCAAGAAACACAAACGGATTAAGCATAATCTTAATCATTTGAAAAATGATTTGAGAATTCATTATTGAAAATTTTCCGATTTGCATAATTCCGGTTTTTAGCAGCAATTGTCCGGAAATACCAAATATCAGAGGCAGTGCTATTAAAATAAACGTCTGCATCTTAGCACCTTCCGATACAATAGTAATGAAACCCGATTTCTCTCATTCTTTCAGGCACATAGATATTCCGCGCATCAAGAAAAAACGGAGTCCTTAGTTTTTTCTTAATCCCCAGCATATCCATTTCCCGGAACTCGTTCCACTCCGTCATTATAATAACGCCATCGGAAGCCTCAACGGCCTCACTCACACTATTACAGTAAACAACCCGATTTCCGAGATATTTCCGCTGACACTCGTCCATAGAGGCCGGATCGAATACATTGATAATAAAGCCCATAGCGAGCAGCTCCTCAATTGCTATCAAAGCCGGAGCCTCTCTCATATCATCAGTGTTAGGTTTAAACGCAAGGCCCAATAACGTTATAACTTTGTTGTTGGTATCATTTTCAAAGTATTCTTTTACTATACTTCCTACTTTACGTTTTTGAATCGCATTAACTTCTTCGGCCGCTTTGACTATCTTAAGATCATAGCCATTCTTAGCAGCAATACTAATTAAAGCTCTGGTATCCTTGGGGAAACAGGATCCCCCATAACCTGGGCCAGCATGCAGGAAATATTTGCCAATTCGATTATCGAGCCCCATCCCTTTCGCAACGGTGTTAACATCTGCGCCAACTTTCTCACAGATATTTGCCATCTCATTTATAAAGGATATTTTTGTTGCTAAAAAACAGTTCGAAGCATATTTTATCATTTCAGCGGTTTCCAAATTGGTTTTTACAACGGGGGCTTCAATAAGATAAATCGGCCTGTAAAGTTTTTCGATAATATCCAGCGCCTTTGTGGAATTGCTGCCGATAACAATACGGTTCGGCCTCATCGTATCATTAATCGCAGATCCTTCCCTCAAGAACTCAGGATTAGAAACCACACCAAAGTATTTACTGTCGATTCCCATTTCGTTCAGGGTCTGCTCAACACGAACACCCATCCCAACCGGAACAGTGCTTTTATTAACGATGACTTTAAACTTTTCTTCATTAAGACCTTGTTTTTTTAACGTTTCCCCTATCGTTTTCGCGACTGCCAGCACTGCCGAAATATCTGCCTCGCCAGTAGGAGTCGGAGGAGTCCCGACAGCAATATAAAATATGTCGGTAGCACTCACAAGTTCAACTAAATTATTAGAAAAAGACAATCGCTTAAATATAACATTTTTCTTAACAAGCTCTTCAAGCCCAGGCTCATATATTGGAATTTTGCCAGAATTCAACATATTAATTTTTTCGTCGTCTTTATCGACACATACAACTTCGTTACCAAGATCTGCCAGGCAGGTCCCGGTCACCAAACCTACATATCCTGTTCCAACAACGGCTATCTTCATTATTTCCTCCTCAACAGCTTATGCAAAATTATTTATAAGAATAATTCTCTACCAGCAATGCTATCTTTTCTTTTATTTCGTCGGTTTTCAAAGAACCTGCTAAAATCGTTAATTCGTGAATACTTCGTTCTAACCGATGATCATCAATTACCTCGGGTTCAGCGATGAATATCTTTTTATTGTGGGTAACATTAGCTTTTTCCTGGGCATTAAATAATTCTTCATATAATTTCTCGCCAGGGCGCAGACCAACATATTCGATGTTAATATCTACGCCTTCCTCAAGCCCTGACAGTTTGATCATATCACGTGCCAGATCAGCTATTTTGACAGGTTCACCCATATCCAGAATAAACTTCTCGCCGCCTTCTGCCATCGATCCGGCCTGGATAACGAGCTGAGTTGCTTCCTTAATTGTCATAAAATACCTGGTGACTTCCGGATGGGTTACCGTAATAGGACCGCCTTCATTTATCTGTTTTTTAAAGAGAGGGACTACACTTCCCCTACTACCTAAAACGTTCCCAAACCTTACTACCACGAACTTTGTCTTGGTTAATCGCTTAGATCGGGACAACACTGCCATTTCAGCAATTCTTTTTGTCGCACCCATAATGTTGGTCGGATTAACTGCCTTATCAGTCGATATCATTACAAATCGTTTGGTCCCGTGTTTTTCAGCAGCTTTGGCTATATTCAAGGTACCGAACACATTATTCATAACAGCTTCATCAGCATTATCCTCCATAAGAGGAACATGCTTATGGGCGGCGGCGTGAAACACTACCGTCGGACTATATTTTTCAAATAATTTATCAATTTTCTCCGTATTCCGAATATCTGCAATAACATTAACAAAATTAACATAAGGATATTTTTTTCTTAATTCCTGATCTATAAGATAAATCGAATTTTCTCCGTGTCCTAAAAGTATTAATTTGGAAGGGTTGTACTGGGCAATCTGCCGGCAAAGTTCCGAGCCTATCGAACCTCCTGCACCTGTAACAAGAATTCGTTCTCCATACAAATACTCAGATATTTTTTTAATATCCAGTTCAACAGGTTCCCGGCCTAAAAGGTCTTCGATCCTTACTTCTCGAATGTGACTAATGTTGAAATTACCATCAATAATTTCATTGATACTCGGGAGTGTCTTGAAAACCGCATCAGAAGCTTCGCAGTATCGGACAACGCGCCGCATCTCTTCGGACGTAGCGGAAGGTATACTGATGATTATCTCGTCGATATCTTCATCTGAGACAACTTCCGGGATATCACTTATCATTCCCCTTACAGTAACCTGGAATATCTTTAAACCGACCTTACTCTTGTCATCATCAACAAAGCCCACGAGATGATAATCAGGTATCCGCTCCATCTGCCTGGCAAGATGAACAGCAGAATCGCCTGCACCGACAATAAGAATTCTTTTTTTCTTTATATTTTTATCAGGCCGGAACTTGAGCTCTCGATAAACACGGTACGATAGTCTGGTTGCGCCGATCAATGCAGCATTAAGGATATAATCGAGAGCTAAAACGATCTTAGGGAATGAATCAACTTTAAAGATGAAAAACAATAAAACGATGATTAATGATGATATAGATATTGCTTTGACAACGTCGATCAGCTCTCGAATACTTGCGTAGCGCCAGATCATTTTGTACATTCCGGTTTGCCAGAATACTATTATTCTTAATAACGCGAATAATATATAAGCCCACCAGAATGCACTGCTAAAAAGTACAGCTTTTTCCAGTCCTACCCTAACCGAAAACGCTGCAAATAAAGCAATTGGGGTTATACTAATGTCAACAAAAAGCAGTACTAAAATCTTTAATTTTGCCTTCATAGTTAAAAAGTAACTTTTGGAGCGGCTTTCGCTGCTTCTTCAACTTGAAAAAAAGTAGCTGGCTTAAAGCCCAGCATTTGGGCTAACTGCCCTTTTGGAACTTTACGCAATTCTATATTATAAACTTTCACTACATCGTTATATCTTTTTCTCTCGACTGACAATCTATTTTCCGCACCTTCAAGAGTATCCTGCAATTTGATAAAATTCTGGTCAGACTTAAGTTGCGGATAATTTTCAGAAATAACCAGCAACCTCGAAATTGCAGATTCCATACCCCTAGAAGCAGCAATTTTGTCGTCAATTGTCCTTGCACCAGCTAACTTTGATCGCGCATCCGCTACACCAAGAAAAATAGATTTTTCCTGAGCCGCAAAGCCTTTTACGGTATTTACAAGATTCGGGATAAGATCATATCTTCGTTGTAATTGGTTTTCAACTTGCGCCCAAGAACCCTTGACCTCTTCATCCATCGTGACGAAATTATTTTGTATTCTTACAACATACCCCACTAACAAAAAAATAATTAAAACAACTACACCAAGAATTCCACCGATCCAAAACAATGCTTTTTTCATGATAATAAATCTCCTTCTTTTAATAATCCCTAAAAATTTTTACTTACCAACCTCTGCCGGCACCTCCGCCACCAGACGATCCGCCACCGAACCCACCAAAGCCACCACCAAAATCTCCAAATCCGCCACCTGATCCGCTACGAGAATTTCCTCCGCCTGCCAAAAGCAGCAGCAAGAACAGTTCCGGATATTTAATAAATAACGCCAGAAGCAATAACGCGACAAAAACTTTTGATATTATATCAAACGCACTGGAATTTTGTCTTGAGGTTCTTTTTTCAACGACATGAGTTGTACCTGTCAATTCAGTGTTGTTTTTGTGAGCGATCAGAGCAGCGAAAGAGAGAGTCCCAAGGACTATGCCTTCTTCAATATTTCCCTTTTTGAAGGAAGGAAGAAAGTATGTATCAAGGATTTCTCCTATACGGCTATCCGGATAATCACCTTCAAGCCCATAGCCAACTTCTACCTGAACACGTTTCTCTTTCTGGCTCAGCAATACCAGCAAACCATTATCTTTGCCTTTTTTTCCAATCTTCCAATCGGCAAACAGTTCATTTGCATAGGTAAAGATTTCCGAAGGATAAGTTGTAACCACAGTTACAACTACCATTTCGATTCCGGTTTTTTGAGATAACTCGTACAATGAATTTTCTAGTACTGATTTGCTTTGGGGAGAGAGAACTCCGGCGTAATCATTAACATAGCCTTCCGGCTTAGGAAAATCAGCGGCATGAACCGATGAATAACTTAAAAAACCGCAAAAAACAAAAAACAGTAAAAATAATATCTTTTTTTTCATTATGTTATAACACTAAAACGTCAACAATTTGGGTTAGTTTTGTAAGCTGCTCCAAGTAACTCGAAAATAGTGACGGCAACTCTTTCCTATTTAGTTTCTTTGTCGAAATCTGTCTAAAAAGTTCTCGAAACACAGAGCAATCCAGCTTTAATATCCGCTCTAAGCCGATAAACAATTCGTCGACATTCGAAGGAAGCCTAGATTCCTTAAGTCTATAAATATTGTTAAATGTATTTAAAAACAAAGAAAATGACTCTTTAATCAGTGACTCTTCCGAAGCTCCGTTCAAATATGCCTGACGCAAAACAATAAGTTTTCCTTTTATATTTAATTCGCACTGAAGCCGGAGATTTTTGAATTCAATATTAAATTCCTGAAAAATATCTTTACCAAAATGAACAGTATAATCATCTTTGATACTCAAAAATTCAATCGGAAATATGTCAGCGGAAGTCAAAATTGTATCTTTGGTCAAAAACAAAGGTTCTACATTCAGCCGTTTCACCATTTTCTTGTAAAGCTTCTTGAATTCCAGCAATATATGGGAATCTATATTTGAAACAACAACAAGAACATTGTCAGCATCTGTCTTCTTAATGGTGTGAGCTAAGCTATTTGCCCCATACGAAATAAATGAAACAAAGTTTTCGCCGAGCACACTTTGCAATTCAGTAACGGTTTCTGAATAATTTACAGAGTCCATAATTCGTTGCTCACTTTCTTTTACCAGATGGAAATACATAGCAGGAGCGAACATCCGTTCTCCCCTGCTTCATGCGTCGGTTAAAGAGCCGGTTCGTTAAAAAAACCAAAGGCTCGAAATTTATCATATCGATGATCACTAATTTGATCAGGTTTCATTTTTTTGTATTTTTTCAAGTTATCATTGATTGCTTTTTTAATTCTTGTTGCCATTTCTTCATGGTCGTTATGAGCTCCGCCAAGCGGCTCAGGGATAATCTCGTCGACGATACCTAACTGCTTTAATTCTTTAGCCGTAATCTTCATTGATCTGGCTGCTTCAGAAGCTTTGGCAGCATCATTCCAGAGAATAGCGGCACAACCTTCGGGTGAAATTACGGAATAAACGGCATATTCCAGGATCAAGACTTCATTGGCAACTGCGATGCCTAAGGCCCCGCCACTGCCGCCTTCCCCTGTTACTATAGAAATAACGGGGACCTTCAATCCTGACATTTCATGTAAATTTCTTGCAATTGCTTCCGCCTGACCTCTTTCTTCCGCTTCAATGCCAGGAAAAGCGCCAGGAGTATCGATAAAAGTTATTATAGGCAAGCCGAACTTTTCAGCTAATTTCATAACACGCATGGCTTTTCGATAACCTTCAGGCTGCGGCATACCGAAATTACGATAAATCTTATCCTTTGTGTCTTTTCCCTTCTGATGTCCGATAACAACAACTCTAGTATCATCAAGTGTGGCAAAGCCGCTGATAATTGAAGGGTCATCTCCAAAAAGCCGATCACCATGGATCTCAATAAACTCACTAAAAACCAAGCCGATATAGTCAAACGTAGTCGGTCGCTCAGGATGTCTGGCAACTTTAATTATCTGGTCAGGAGCTAAATTCTCATATATTTTCTGTTTCAAGGTCATGGCTCTTTTTTCCATTCTCTCTATTTCTTCTGTTAAGTCAATTTTATTTGTTTCAGCTATATTTTTCAATTCATCAATTTGAGCGTGCAACTCAAAAATAGGCTTTTCAAAATCTACTACAACTTTTTTTTTCATTATTAAAGAACTCCCTATATTTTTATCCGGCGTAGCTCAACAATTTTGCCAACGTTTCTTTCATTTCTTTCCTATGTACTACAATATCAACCATTCCATGTTCAAGCAGATACTCAGCTCTCTGGAATCCTTTCGGCAATTTCTGCCGTATAGTTTGTTCTATAACCCGTGGACCGGCAAAGCCGATCAAAGCACCTGGCTCCGAAATATTGACATCCCCAAGCATGGCAAAACTCGCGGTTGTACCACCTGTCGTCGGATCAAGCAAAACCGAAATATACATTAGTTTTTTTTCAGATAATTTTTTAATGGCTGCACTGGTTTTTGCCATCTGCATCAGACTTAAAATGCCTTCCTGCATTCTTGCTCCGCCGGAAGATGACATGATAATTAGCGGCAGCTTTCGCTTAATTGCTTCTTCGGCAGCCCTGGCAATTTTCTCACCAACAACAGACCCCATACTTCCGCCCATAAAGCTGAAGTCCATAATACAGAGAACGGCTTCAATGCCATTTATCCTGGCGGTACCAGAAATAAGAGCATCATTAATACCTGAACGCTTCCTGGCAAGCTCGATTCGATCTTCGTACTTTTTGCTATCTGTAAACTTCAGGAAATCGATTGGAGTTAAATTACGGTTTATTTCTTTGAAAGTACCTTCATCTATAGTTATTTCTAATCTCTCGGCACAGGATAGTCTGAAATGATGATTACAGCTTGGGCATACTTTACTATTTTCATCGAGCGATTTATTAAATAGAACTTCTCCGCATTTAAAACACTTGATCCATAGGTCTCCCGGAATATCTAATTTTTCACGTTCTATACTATTGTTGGCTTTCTTCTTGGCAAACCAATCTACAATTGACATTCAATCTCTCCTTTTAGCTGTATCCATATATTAAATTGAGTAGTATCCGGTATCCGTTAAATTAGGAATAGGTACAAATAAAGAATAATCAAAGATAACCCATTTCGCGAGAGCTCTATCTAAGGTTTTTCCGATCTACCTACAAATAACTCACTCTTTACATTATCCGGACCATTTATTATTGACCACTTCTTAATTGTTATGATATTATACCTTTCGTTGTTAAATTGTCAAAGCTAAATTGTTTAATAATCATGTAAAGAGTCGGCAGTTAAGCTTGGCTGCAGGTGAGATTATCTGCTGTAACCTACGACTAATTAGAATAGAAAGGATTAAATATAAATGACGAATAATAAATCTTCGGAGAAGCGAGTTCAAATAGGAGAAAGAAACAGAGTAAAAAACAAAGCTAGAATTTCCTCTGTTAAAAACGCAATAAAAAAAGTTCAAGAAGCAATAAGCACTAACACAGACGAAAAAGAAGACATACTAAAAAATGCAGTAAAGATTATAGATACAGTAGCAGGAAAAGGTACTATACACAAAAACAAAGCTAGTCGTCTAAAATCTAGGTTAACTAAAAAAGTTAACAAAACAAAGTAGTTATATTATTAGATAAAAACAACAAAAGAGGGCTTATTAAGCCCTTTTTTTGTTATATCTGCACAATATCTTACAGCTCTCAATGAACCGACTTCCAATATTTCCTGGTATATATAAAATATAACAGTCAGACGGAACACACATGGCAAGAACCTTAATCCAAATTATTCAACGATCCTTGGAGTTATCGTCAGGATCAACTCATTATCATTCTTTTCTGTTTTATTAGCAGAAAAGAATCCGCCAATGATAGGAATATCTCCTAATATCGGAACACTTACCCGGGAGACTTTGTCTTCACTATTGAGCAATCCTCCAATAATTATAGTCTGTCCATTTTTTATCCTGACAGTCGTCTCTGCTTCCCTTGTCCGTATCCATGGCACCTGATTATTCGGACCAACAAATGAATGAATAAAACTTACCTCAGTTTTCACTATTATTTTTATTGTGTTGTTCTCTGCATTTATGTATGGAGTAATAATAAGCTTAACACCTGATTCCACAAATTTTACGGTATCGGTTTTATCCCCGGTTTTTGAGTCAATTTTAGTTTCAATATATGGATATTTATCACCTACAAGGATTTGCGCCTGCTCTCCATCGACTGCGGCCATCTTTGGACTTGCAAGGATTTTTGATGAACCATCATTACCCAGATAATTTATTGCAACATCAGGAAGCAGTACTTTAATTTTCTGGTTATCATTATTTCCCAGAGTACTGCCACCTGAGCCAACAATCGAACTTTTTGAACCACTTTCCAATACTGCCTTTGCTTGCCCATTCCAATCCAACCCAAGGTTTTGCATTGTAGTGGCTCCGACTTCAATAATCTTGGCTTCAATAAATACCTGCTTCGGCATGAATTTATCGAGACTTAAAATCGTCTTCCCAATCTTTTCTAATGTATTAGGACAGGCATAGGCGATTATGCTATTCTCCTTTACGGCGACAGCTATTTTTTCATCTTTTCCCAAAAATTGCTCAATCACTTTTGCAATGCTTTCAGCTTTTGAATGATGTAATCGAAAAACTTTCGGTTCCAGACTGGTAGGCACAGATAACTTATCTCGAGAAGCAATGATAATGATATTCCCGATCCTTTCATAGGCGTAGCCATGGGTTTGTAAAACAATATTCAAGGCTGTATTAAATGGAACCTTGTTAAGATTAACGGAAACTTTTCCTATAAGTGATTCATCAGCTACAATATTTAAGCCGCTTTTTCTGCTTAAAATATCAATAACATCTTTAATATCCGCATCTTTGAGTTTTATTGTTATATCAGGGACCTGATTAACTCGAGGAAGAATAACTGCATTTCTTTTTATATCATCAATCTTCACGATTAGAGGTTCAAGAGAAATCCTTTTTTTTCCCTGGTGCAATGGTACTATAGGTTTTAGACCGCCAACTAACTTATTTTTTACACTAGTTGAGATTATAGCTCTTTTTGGCACAGAAATCTCTTCCTTACCGGTAACAGATGCAACAACAGATTCTTTCGGAACACTAGCTACAGGCTTGACTGTTGCCAACATTAATTCTTTTTCTTTTTTTTGGTACTTCACTTTCTGTCTTTTGATTTTTTCTTCATACTTCCTCGAAGTTCCATTGACAACGCTATCCCTATTGGTATCCGCATCAGTATCCAGCCCATCTGTTGATTTTGTTACCTTTTCGACAAATAACTTTGTATTGACCACTTCAGCTTTATTCTGAAGCCTCACAATAATAACATTTTCTCCTTCATTCAAGAGTCTTGTCTTATTAGTTATCCTTCCTTTTACTATCGGGACCTCTTCACCGTTGATAAAGGCTTTTTTGACCCGCTTAACAATAGCTTTGATAAAAACGGCATCCTTGTCAGCTTTCAATGTGTTATTCTCCATTGGCGGATAAATAAACTTATAGAATATTTTTTTATTATTTTTAACAGAACTATTATTTTCAGTCGGAACGGACTGTTTCTTTTCATTTTTATTTAGTCGGGTAACCAGTAATTCAACAGTATGCATTCCATCTTCATTACTCCCGCTGACAATAATCTTATTAAGACCGGCTTCAACAGGCACATAAGCTACAAACCTGCCACTCGTATGAATATTAGTTATTTTGCCATTAACAGTGAGATTGGTAACATTAAAGGCTTTTCCTTTTATCTCTACTTTACCTTTGTTCGTAAGAGATTTGATTGGTGGCTGTTCAATCAGCAATTTAGGCAACTTATTACTCGCACTGTAGGCAACCCCAAAAAAGACCAAACAACAAACAAAAGTTACTACAGCATATTTTTTCATAAAGATTTTCCCTCTCCTATTTTTATTGAGATTATTTTTCCTGTATTTTTGCTTAACAATACTTGATTATTTTTTATCATGACAACCTTATATCCTTTTATATATTCGCCTTGTCTCTTTTCATAACTTTCATTGTCACATTGAAACATTACAGTTTTCTCGTAATCTTCGATAATGCCTCTTACATATAATATATTTCTATTGTTATAGTTTTTTGGAATAACATTATTCGAAGCTGCAGAAATTACTTGAGGAGCAGTTTCTACCATATCTTTATACGGCGTAGCAAAAGGATCTCGTGTCGAGTTTATGCTTCCCTGCATTTTCGCCAATATCTCTCTCATTTTTTCTTTATTTTTCTCGTCGTCAAGCGACTTATCGTTAATATATTCTTTAATTCTCTTTTTTGCTTTTACTATGCTCTTTTCTTTCATGTATATCCCGATTAAGCCGCAGTACATACTAAATAATTGATCTTTCATAGAGTTCTTAATCCGAGATTCCCTGATTATATGGTTAATCGCGGCTTCATAATTGACTCCAGCCTGAACAAAATCCTTTAAGTTTATGAAGTTTTCCCCTCTCAGGCTATTAATATAGGTCAATACATCCAAGGTCAGCCAAGGGGCCAGGATAGGAAATGAAGCCAGAGTATCTTTTTCAATCAGAGGGGCTGGGTGTTCCTTCAATAATTGGGTGATTGTCACATTTGATTCTGCAAACTTATTCTGTTTGTGAAGTAAAACCGCTCTTAATAGTCTCAGATCATCATAGTGGCTGCTACCCGAGTATTTTTCTGTAAACTTATCAACAAGTCCTAATATCTGATTAATTTCTGCGTCATTATTAAAACCTTTTTTTGAAGCAGTTACGAGTTGCTGGTAGGCTTCTATTTCCCCAGGAACGCAATAGGCGACTCCAGACAATAGGAACCCGCAGAATACCAGAAGAATAATTTTTTCGATCATTTTTAGATAACAGCTCAACAATAATAACCTCTCTTACTTATAGACCAGCAAATTCAACGTTAATCTCGTTCCCAAGGACAAAGGCGATACCGTTTTTATACTTAGAGAAAAATCATCAAAAAAAACTGCTCTTTCACTATTCTCCAGGTTAACAATAAAACTTCTTAAATGAGAATAGGAACCTTCCACCTCAATATCCACTGAAAAGTCATAGAGTTCCTTATCAATTTTTTTTATCGGTTTAATACTAATTGAGGAAAAGGTTAAATTGCTCTTCCCAAGCAAAACGGTAAGATCGTTAATTACGAACTCCATTGCTTGATTATAAGTAAAAAAACTTGCTCTGATATTTTCATAATTCTTAGCAAGATCTTCATTCCTTTTTTTTTCAGATACAATATTCCGGACCTGCTTTTCTCTATCAGCTAAGAGGGACTCATATTTCTTAATATTCTGATTGATCTCCAAACATTCCCGGAACTTCGGTTTATTAATAATATACGCAGCAACAAGACATATAACAACGATAACAACGACTATAATAGCCTTCTTATTATGCGAAACAAATTCCAGTATATTTTCTTTCGAAATACTATCGTCTAATTGATCTATGGCTCATCTCTCCCTTTTATGCATTTTAAAGCAAATTCTACGCCATCAGAAGATATTTTTACCATATCTATCTGTACATTATCGTACTCTTCCTTTAAATTTTTAATAAATAATTCCAAAGCTTGCGAATTCGATCCATTCCCATTGAATATCAACGTGACTTCTTTTGCTGACGTTTTAATGTCCACCTTCTTCAACCATAAAGCCGAGGGAATAAGTTCAGCTAAGGTATCGAGATGCTCCATCCTGTGCATTTTAGCCGTAAGAATATTCTCAAGCACGGTAAGCTCACTTTTTATAGTTGAAGACTGTCCGGATTCTATTCCTGCGCTTTTTTTTGAGGTAGCTATGATCCTGTGCTTTACATCACTAAGCTTCGTATTCAAGCTATTAGCATAGTATCCGATCAAAATCGAAAGAAAAAATACCATACTGGCAGCCATACTTGCTATCATCAAAGCGAAAAAAATATCTTTTTTATTGATAACCAGCCCTGTACCAGCTCTGTTTTTTAAAAAATCAGGAATGGCATATCCTCGTTTATTTGCAACGCACATCCCGATAATGGGAATAAGCGAATAAAGATCCCTGCAAATAACCTCGCGATCAAAATTGGAAGTAGAAACATCAATGAACTGCAACGGATCAAGGATTTGAATTGGAATATCAGAATACTTCTCTTTTAAATTATCCATATTCTCGTTAAACACTTCAACTATTTCGGAACTATTACTAACGATAACAATCTTATCGATACTTTGATCGCTTGAATATTTGTCTTGATAAGACATCCAGATAATATTGATTCTTGAAATAATGTCAGCCATAACGGCTGGTCTCTTCAAAATCGTTTTGCTGGGGAACTGCGCCTTATGATAAAAATACACGGACAGATTTTTGACTACCACCAATTCGGTACTCTCATCAGATACATATACTACAAACTGAATTTCTTCAGGTAGCGGTTTCGTCAGTTGAAGAAAAGAGATAACACCAAATAAATCAGCGCTAAAAGAAGATAAGACTTTTTCCATCAATCCAAACGTCTTTATATATGAATCGAAGAACTCGAAAGGAGTAGCCATGAGAAAATATCGTAATTTGTCATTTGCCTCATCATAATCAGTCTGGGAATAAGCGAGAGAAACATTTAAAATATCATCTTCGGTTTCGTCATTATCTTCATTCAAATTCGCGTTTTCTTTATACTTGATCATTACCGGATGTTCTTCAATATCAGATTTGAAAAAATTCAAAAGCTCACTTTTTTTCAATGTTGGGGTTTCGATAATCTTTGCGACCATATCATTGGTCGGGACCGACAAGTTAAAGAACTTAGAGCCAACATGCCAATCCGAAAGCATTTTTCTCAAGCTCTGAGCAAAGACTTCTATTTCGGTAATAACTCCATTTTCGACAATCCCTGCGGCAAGAGGAACTAACCGATAGCTATTAAGCATAATCTTATTTTCGTCAACAGTTATAGAGACGAGGCTTATCCTCTTAACACTAACACCGATCCCGGCAGTAAATAATTCTAAGCGTTTCTGGCTTGACATGTAGTTGCTCTTATTCCTCTCGAACTTTAGTCAGATAAATCTTGGTTTTTTTCATAGTCCAGGCACCTTCGACATATAGCGATCTAGTATATGTAGTATCGTCACTGATTATTATTCCAGTAACGACCATGTTAAAAGTTGAAGGCATATTAGAAGACAACACACCTGGATTCGCAATTGTTACGTTATACGTTCCCTGATATGATGGATCACTAACCGATGATCCAGGGAACTGCTTACTATAAATATCTACACCAAGATCTGTCCAACTAGTAAAATAATTTCCAGATTGAACATTCTCCGTGTTCCTGAGTTCGTAGATCGCGTCTTCAAGCCCTGCATGCGCTATATAAAAAGTTTTAAGATCATTGATTGTGTTCTTTATCGTTCTTGTTTCAAAAATAATTTTTTGAACAAAAACCATTACCAAAATATAAATAATAGTCAAGGTTAATAATGCCAACAGATAAAAAGAACCCTTATTATTATTATATCGATAGTTGATTAAATATAAAACAAATTTATTCATACTGCCCATATTATTCTCATGTCCTCAGTTATTGACACAAAATTATTACCAACTTATATTAATGGTAGATATCGACGCTGCAGCCGGGCTCTCATCCGGAGATCTTATCTCCACCCTATATTGAATAGATGACCCGATAAGATTGCTGATATCATATGACCAAAAGCTCACATCAGCGGAAGGAGAAAGCTCCGACCAGCCATTATTGTCCACATTAACAAAAATGTCTGTTTTCCTGGGAGAATTCACATTCTGATCGATACCAAACCTGTTAAAGTGAGCAGGAAGATTTTGATTAACTTTATAAACAGGAGAAACGTACATCCCATATAGCCTGTCAGTCGCTATTACTGAGGAAGTTGCATTCTGATCAGGATTTTTGAGGGTTACAGAATCACTATTTATCTCAACATTATAGATCGGCGTTTTTGCTATAATGAAATTTTTTATCGAAGCTTCAATTAAACTTGCCGGGTTAGTCCGCTCATGAATAATCGACACATCAATACCCGCATTTGTCATCCAGTTATTTATTGCTGCCAAAGGCTTCTTTTCCAAATCAAAATAAGCCTCAATCGTCCCATTTATTTTATTACGGTAAAATGCCAACGTATAATATTTCATTGAAGGAAGATTCAGAGTTAACGGCCAATCATTTACTTTTACAGTGCCATTGTAAAGGGAAATGGCAGTGGCATCGAGGATAAAATCAAAATAGTTATCAGAATTAGAAGAATCCTGCATCCTGAAAATCATTCGATTCCCCTGGTATGCTCCAGTTGATAAAAAGGAAACGTCACACGACAAATACCAGGTAACGTCAGTCAACGTTTCCTTGTATTTAACCTGATCTTTCCCAATTGCCCCAGATGTCAGCTGTTGCATATGAAGTCTTTTTTCAGCGGTATCGATAGAGAATACGACGTCGTTTTGAGTACTTATCAGCCAGTTGTTATCAAGCTCATTACTATTACTAAAATCTATATACTGATCGGTAGCAATAGAGTTACTGTCCTGATCCTTATCAAAATTAATCCCCAAGCCTCCAATGCTTATGTTACCGGGAGCAGCAAAATTATCCATTCTCAAATAGATAAGAGTTTCCATATCAACAGGCTCGCCATTTTTCCTGTTTTTCGATAACTTAAGACCGATAGAACCAATATCATGGATATTAGACGTCGGATAGAGGTCCCCTGTTGATTCAAAGGTCGTCACAGAAAATCCGGATACTTCATCAAGAATCGGTTCGTTCCTTGTTACTCCGGTCGTTATATCATGAAAAGCATATATCAATGAATCAACCGGCAAGCTATTCGTTCCAAAAACAGCCTGATTAGAAGAAGAATTAAAAAAAATGCCAATAATATTGCCGCTTACATCCTTGTACATTAAATATCCCTGAGATGAAGTATCAGAACTCATACCAATAATATTACTGCTATCCATTAAAGTAAGTCTATTTTTCATAAATAAAAAAGCATTACGCACTTCCTGGATAATCTGGCTCTCGCGCTGCTTTGAGTTCCATGTTTTATAGGTTATTGACAGCTGTTTATAAAATACAGCAGCCAGCACGCTGATTATTATGAGGACGATGACCATTTCGACTGCAGTAAACCCTTTATTATTCATGTCAACCTCTTTCAGCAACCAAGGTATAAAAGGTAAGCCGATTAACATCCCCGGCAGTCAAGGATGTCGAACCATCGTTATCGTAGTAAACAGTAATTATGAAACCCATCTTATTATCATAGCTAGTATCAAATGAATCGATATTAACTCGATAATTAGCAGGAATACTTACATTCGTGCCAATAAGCTCTTGAATCTTTTCCGCCTTAAAATCGTGCCACTCTGTCGAACTTCCCCAATTTTCCACCCAAAAGGCATCGAGATCTGTCTCTCTTTTATTTGCCCAGCGGGACCGATGCTCCCCGATCGCTTCCCCAATAAACACAAGCCTGTTATTAATGTAAATATTATTCACAGCTTTCAATAATCCCGGCAGCTGCATTGATAGAGGAACAAGCACTATTGCCATAATGCCCAATGCAAGCATCGTTTCTAAGAGTGATATCCCGGAAGTATCAAGTATAGCTTTTTTGAACGACGTAATTATTTTCATATTGTTTTTTAAGGTAATTATCTCACTATCCCCGAATTAGCTAAAACTGTTAGTACATTCGAGGTAGAATGAGAGGTTACAGAAATACCTATGCTCGCATCCTGATCAGCGGCTGCAATAGTGCTATTATTAAAAAGAAGAGAGATCCGACCATTCCTGCTAAAACGTATTTCATCAACAGATTGCAGTGTGTCTGATGCAGAAGCGGAACATACCACTCCTTGAAAGATATCATACGTATCGGAAATCCGATTAAAGGTACTGGATACACCATCCCAAGCACGAACTTCGTACTGGTTAAAGGTAGCTGTCCCCGCAGGGAGAAAAACCATAGAAATCTCTTTTCTTTGCGAAATTGCGGTATTCCTGGCATACGACAGGGTATCAAACATTCTCGTTATTTCCCCGTTATAGCCTGCAATAGCGCCCGACTGGGCAAACCGATTGACACCTATGGATACCAAAACCCCCGTAATGAAAAGGACAATTAATATTTCTATAAATGTAAATCCTTTTTCCGAAAAAATACGGTTAGCCATTGTATTACAATCTTAATTTATAATTATGTGAGCTATACTAAAACATTCAGCACTATAATGAAATATATAATGCTCATGGTCCGTTTCACATTTCTTGGGGAGGAATCGATCCTCCCCCAAACACAAGCCTTTTTAACTAAGGATGATCTCCGACAACTAAACCAGCATGGGTAGCAAAATCCACCCTTCCATTTACTACATTATATATTGAATTTTCACCGGTCTGACGAACTGGACAAGCCAACCCTCCAGTTGGGAATTTTGAAGCCATCTGTACGCCGGGGATTACGCCCAGATACGTTGTTCCTTCGGTATAATTACCGGTCGTAAGAAAAGACCCAACGACGGAAGATTCTACAATATTCTGCTCGAAAATTATAAGCTCCAAACCAGTATTGATTGAACCAACATTCGCCCTGCATGCACTAACACGCGCAGTTCTGGATGAACTACCCATTTTAGGCAGAATAACTGCGGCTAGAATACCGATAATTACAACAACAATAAGCATTTCTATAAGGGTAAAACCTTTTTTATTTTTAATACCCAATTTCATTATTTCCTCCTTAATTGATTCATTGATCAATCTTTTTTATTTGTAAGTTCTATAACAAAACACATCCTTAAAACTAAATACCATCACCCCCTTGTACTTTCTAATGATTTATCAACTTTACCCTAAACATTGGGTAACAAAAAACTAGTGTCCAGCATTCTTCATCATATCAAACATCGGCAGATATATAGCCATCGCAACCCATAGAACTAAACCACCAATGAGCATAGTCATGACCGGATTAATTTTCCCGGATAACAATTTCAGTTCGTAGAGCGCCTGTTTGTCATAAAATTCGGCTGATTTTTCCATGACTTCACCAAGGTTTCCTGACTTTTCTCCCATATCAATGGCATAGGCCACCGATGGCGGAAATATTTCTTCATGCTGGTGAAGCGGAGCTGCCAGCGAAAACCCGCGAAGTACATTATTCCGCATATCTCTTACAATATCTTTAACCACAATGTTCTTAATGCTGTTTTGAACAATCGTTAAGGACAATATTATCGGAACCCCGTTTTTCAGGAGTGTCGATAGCGTTTTAAGGAAATTAACAATAGTAAGCGAGGTTATAATTGAGCCGATAAAAGGAGCCTTTAAGGCTGCTTTCGACATAAAATACTTCCCTTTTTTGGTTCGAGAGAATGACCAGACAGAAGCCGCTACCAAGCAAACCACAACAAGTATAATACGCCAATAATTAATTGCTATGTCACTAATATTTTGCAGAATAATTGTCGGCAAGGGCAATTTCCCTCCCATTTCTGCAAAGGTTTTCTTAAAACTAGGGATAATTTTCACCAGAATAACGATGACCAATAAACATCCAATAGACAGTACGGCAATAGGATAGGTTAAAATACTTTTGATCTCTTTTTTTATGTCATCGAGTTTTTCCGCATATGAAGAGATCTGATCCAGAACTCCCGGCAAATCTCCGATCTCCTCCCCGGCTTTAACAAGCGGCGCATAGTATGGAGGAAATACTTTGGGGAAATTCTCCAGAGATACAGACATGTCAATACCGGCTTTGATGTCAGACAAGATACTTAATATGACATTTTTCATTGCAGGGTTACTAATTTGGCGGTACATAACCTCTATCGCTTCCTTTAACGGCATGCCATTTTTTATTGCTCCTGACAAAAGTCGGGTAAAAAGGATCACTTCCGGCATGCCTACTTTATCCCCATAAATAAATTTTTGCCAGTTTATCTCTTTCACCAGACTGAGCGAAGTAACAGTAATTGAATTATTTTTCAGGTATTCTTTTGCTTGCGCTTTACTAATCGCGACAACATTCCCCTTAAATGCTTTGCCGCCTTCACCAATACCAGAATATCTATATTTCGGCATATCGCCCTCCAAGTATCCCTTTGTTACTCACTCATTACACGAAGCACTTCTTCCATTGTAGTAATCCCTTTATGTATTTTCTCCAGACCATCTTCCTTCATAGTCCTCATCCCTTTTTTTCGGGCCAGTTTTCTTAATTCGTCTACGGTTGCGTTGTTAACAATAAGAGACTGTAGCTCCTCATCGATTTCCAAGTACTCAAAAATACCTAACCTTCCCTTATATCCTCTTCCCCCACAGTACTTACACCCCTTGCCCTCATAGATCTTAACCTCTCCATAGAGAGCAGTTAATTCGGCAAGGATGTCTTTGTACTTGACCTGATCAGCAGATGTTAACGTTACTAGCTTCTTGCAGCTTGGACAAATAACCCTCACAAGACGCTGGGCGAGAACTCCCAGGACCGATGAAGCGATAAGGAATGGCTTCATGCCCATATCAACAAGACGAGTCATCGCTCCCGGGGCATTATTAGTATGCAAAGTAGAAAAAACAAAGTGCCCGGTTTGGGATGCCTGAATTGCAATCGTCGCAGTTTCAAGATCGCGTATCTCTCCGATCATAATAATATCGGGATCCTGCCTTAAAATACAACGTAATCCTGTCGCAAAAGTAACTCCAATCTTCGCATTTACAGGGATCTGATTAATTGACGCCAGGTTATATTCTACCGGATCTTCCACGGTTACAATATTCTTATCAGGTGTATTTAGCTTATTAAGGGCAGCATATAATGTTGTTGTTTTGCCACTTCCGGTTGGTCCGGTAACCAGCAGGATGCCACTCGGTTTAGCAATTGCCTTCATGAATACATCGTAAACGTGCTGGGAGAACCCTATCTTTTCCAGACTTACCAGAATACTCTTTTTGTCTAGGATACGAAGAACTACCTTCTCTCCCCAGGCAGTCCTGACGGTTGAAACCCGGAAATCAACAGTTCTGTCATTAACGGCAATGGTTAATCTGCCATCCTGGGGCTTGCGCCTTTCAGTTATGTCCAGTCCGCTCATAATTTTAATCCGGGATATTATCGCGGTTTCTAACGGTTTCGGCGGTCGCATTGCTTCCCGGAGAATACCATCAACCCGATACCGGATACGCAATTCTGTTTCTTCCGGTTCTATATGGATATCAGAGGAATTGTCCATGATCGCCTGCTTGAGTATCATATCAACCAGCTTAGCTATAGGCGCTTCAGCTACCAGATCTTCGATATCTTCATCGTTACTTTTTTTCTTAACTATACTCAAACTCATTTCAAACATCTGGTCGATTTCGGTATATTCTTTATCAATATTCTTAGAATAGCAGTACTCTATCAACATGTTTATCGTATCTTTCGATACAAGAATGACATTAAGAGTGAGCCCGGTATAGATTTCGATCTCTTCGATTGCCTGGACATTCAATGGATCGTATACTGCAATAGTTACAATATTATCAACGACGAACAGTGGAACGACGCTATGTTTTCGAGCAAGGATCTCAGGGATTAAAGAAGCTAACTTCACATCAACCTGAGATTTAGTAAGTTCAAACTTAGGTATATCTATCTGTTGCGAAACAAACTCGTTGAGGTCCTCTTCTGAAACCAGTTTTTTCTCAAGCAATACCTGAGACAAGCTTTTCCTTTCTTTAACCGCAAGATTACTCGCGCTCTCCAAAGCCTCTTCCAGAAAAAATTTTTTCTCAACAAAAGACTTATAAATAGTATAATTTTTATCTTTCATGTATCTATCCTAATTAACTCAGATTACAAGCGACGCCATATTTTGCCGCATAAGACATTCTTTTTATTGAAAGCATTTCCTGCGCACTTTTCATGACAACCCAAAACTACAGCATAGTTTCATCCTAGAACATCCATACAAACAGGAGTACACATACACTCATTATATATATCTTTTACTATTATTATACTAATTTTATTACTTAAATGTAAGGACTGTGCGAAAAAACAAATTATACCCAGCCGATTAATCAGGAAAATCTCATCTAATTAGAATCCGGAATCAATAGAAGCAACTTAATTACTGCCTTCGAAACAAGGACAAAAACTCAAATATTTATATGGACATACACATCAAGCGATCATGTTATTTTAATTTTTGACAATACTTAATCATCCTGATATTATCTTGCCGATTTAACTTAATAATTGATAAGCGATAACCATAGATATCTTGATTTATAGTTCAAATTCATACTTTAATTATTGTATCTTTTTATGGTATACTATCTTACTTTTGCATTCATTTATTCTAGCTATGCTTAAGGGTTAATATGAGGAAAAGTATTATAATGACGACTAGCATGCAGTTTGGGATTAATTATGAATAATAAGCCTTTGTTCATTGAGTATGACCTCAAGGATAACACTTCGCGTAGAACATTCAGCCAAGGTAAAATTGCATTCAAAAATGCACTGGTAATATCCATCTCATTACAAGGACCGACTATCACAGGCGAAATACAGGAAAGTGAATCGGCAATATACCATACCCGGCTACACACTGAAAATGGTAAAATCACAGCAAATTGCACATGCCCCCATAACTGGGAGCCGATATGTAGACATGCGGTCGCATTAGGGCTGGCCTACCTTAACAAGGTCAATCACATCAACATTATCAGCGAAAAAAACGAAGAAGAAAACGATCTTGAGGAAATTATTCCTCAGGAAAACCTTTTCCTTAATAGTATCATTAATACCATCCAGACCTATGAAAAACATAAAGAAAAAGCAGCACTGATAATCCATATCGATGAAAAAGGGAAACGTTTCTCTATCTACTTCTACGATAAAGAAACAAAAGAAATAATTCATACGCCGGATTGGTATTTATCAGAAAAGGATAACGAAAAAAATATGCTGCAATGCCAGAGGACTTTCATTGAATACTTCACTCAACTTGAAACTATAAAATTCTTTATTCCCTCTCGTTATTTTCCATTGGAGAAATACCTCTATACAATTCCATTAATGTTTTCGAACCTGAAATTTTATAACAAAGATAATGGAAAGCAAATAGGGTTTGCGCAGTCGCCGCTTAGCCTTGGCCTTCAAGTGTCGTTAAAAGACTCTCATTATCTTAAGATCGTACCATTCTGGCATAATCAGCACATCAGGTTTAATCTGGATGAAGGACTTCATATCAAAGGGATTAAATCTTTTGTTATGCATAATAATATTTTTTATCCGATAATCAGTGATTTCATAGAGGATATTGCATTTCAGTTACTTCTCAACAAAAATCCGGAGTTTTATTCTAATGAAATCCCTAAAATTCTTCATGAGATACTTCCTGGATTTGAGAATAAGGGAATTCAAGTCATCAAAGAAGCTGAGCTTGAAAACATCTCATTGGTTTCAGAACATCCATCACCCCTCCTTAAGTTAGCGAGTGAAGAAGATTCCCTCAAAGCTAAATTATTTTTTAATTATGGTAATTACCAGCTGGAAAGCAACCCAAACCTCGCAGAGAAATATTTCTATATTACAGAGAACTCCAGACTCATATATGTAATGAGAGATATCAATAAAGAACAGGAATGTGGGCAGATGCTTATCAAATCAGGATTCGAATATGGGGGTAAAAACCTATATTTCTCCTATAAAGACAAGGCGCTTGACTTCGTCAACAAAGTTGTCCCGGATATTGAAAAAACCTGGACAATAATTAATGAAAATCTGTCACAACATACCGTAAGCAAAAATAAAATACAGATGATCATAGAGTGCAATTGCTGTACGGACAGAGCTAATTTTGAGCTTGATTTTTCTTTTAAAGCCGGGAATGCTAAGATAAATTACAAGAATTTGAAAAAAAATATTAATGAAAAGAAAAAATACTTCCTGCTAAAAAACAATACTTATGCAGAAATCCCACTTGACGCGATAAATCATCTTCTCAGCACACTTAAAAAGCTTAATGCCGAGAAAATACTGGAAACAAAATTCTTGCTTCCTATGTACCAAGGATATTATATCTATCACGAATTCAGAGAAAACATCAATGCGAACCGTGAATTTTTTGATTTCGTAAACAAATTGAATAACTTCCAGGATATTCCACCGGTACCTATTCCAAACGAGATAAACGAGATACTTAGGGATTATCAAAAATCCGGCTATCATTGGCTCAACTTTCTTAAAGATAACAACCTCTCAGGTATTCTTGCAGATGATATGGGACTAGGAAAAACGATCCAGACACTGGCATTACTTCAGCACGAATACATCGAAAACAATACTACGCTAAAGTCGATTATTATTGCGCCGACTTCCACCATTTTCAACTGGGAAAAAGAATTAGCAAAATTTGCTCCGAAGCTAAAGGTTTGTATTTATACAGGTAATTTGCGAAAAAAAAGCATACATCAATTAAACAATTACCATTTAATTCTGACAAGCTACACAATTCTAAGAAAAGATTTCGATGAAATTTCTGATGAGAAGTTCAACTATTGCATTCTTGATGAAGCGCAGTACATCAAAAACTTTCGGTCGCAAACAGCCAAGACAATAAAAAAAATAAATGCACGGCACAGACTGGCATTAACAGGTACCCCGCTGGAAAACAACTTATCAGAATTATGGTCAATCTTTGATTTCCTAATGCCAAAATATCTATTTTCATATGAAATCTTCAAAAAGACTTATGAAACTCCTATACTCAACAGCGGATCTCAGCTCGTCGCGAATAGTCTCAAAAAGCGGACAAACCCTTTTGTACTCCGCAGATTAAAAGAAAAGGTAGCGCTAGAATTACCTCCGAAAGTTGAAAATTTCCTTTATTGTGAACTCTATGAAGAGCAACAAGCCATATATAATCAATATTTAGATGCGATACGAAATAATATTTATACCTTGATTGAAAAAGACGGTATAGAAAAAAATCATATCTCAATCTTATCTGCGCTCATGAGGCTACGACAAATATGCTGTCATCCAAAGCTGATTAAAGACAATATAGCAACAAAACAGCAAATATCCTCAAAATTCGACTACTTCAAAGAAATAGTAACTGAGATTATTTCAGAAAAACACAAAATTCTTATTTTCAGCCAATTCGTAGAAATGCTGGATATCATAAAATTGTGGCTCATAAAACAGAATATACCTTATGAATACCTTACCGGATCAATAAAAGACAGAAGAAAACCGGTAGAAAGTTTTAACAACAACCCCGACATCCCGATATTCCTAATCAGTCTCAAGGCAGGAGGTGTAGGACTCAATTTAACAAGCGCAGACTACGTTATTCACTATGATCCCTGGTGGAATCCTGCTGCCGAAGCCCAAGCAACAGACAGAACGCATCGTATCGGACAGACAAAAAAAATATTTAGTTATAAAATGATTACAAAAAATACTATCGAAGAAAAGATACTGCAGTTGCAAGATAAAAAGAGAAACTTGATCAATAATGTTATAACTTCCGAAATGGGATTTGCAAAATCCCTTAATAGAACTGATCTCGATTATTTGTTAAGCTTCTAATAGGGCTATAGATTGAGGAGTTTTCTGATTTTCTCTTCCATAAGCTTAAAGCTGGCAGGTTTCACCATAAAATCATTCGCACCCAGTTTGATACATTCTTGCACTTGGGCCCGATGACTCAAGGCAGAGATAACAATGATCGGAGTACACATCATATCAGGATGATTTCTGAACATATGAATAAGATCATATCCGGTAATACTAGGAAGATTAAGATCAGTTATGATAAGGTCCGGCTTCAACTTAACAGCAATATCGTAAGCCTTCTGGCCATCTTCCTCAGTTGTCACATCAAGACCTAATTTACTTGAAATATATTTGCCGTAGATCTCTTTAATATTTGTATGATCTTCAATTAGCAATACGGTTTTTGGTGATATTTTCTCTGCCATATATAATCCCTGTCCAAGTTTCTAATAAAATCTTTATATTAATAAGTAAAAATATTAAAACAATACCTCAATAATTATAGCAGGTTTTAAATAAATAAATAACAGGGGTGCAGATACTTTCGGTGGGTATTCCCGCCTCTTTCCGCGGAAAACAGGAGCATTATTCTATGGAGGACTACTCTCCGCGAGTTTTCTCCAATGCTGGAGAAAACAAACAGAAAGACTTTTTCAGGAGGTTAAGATCAAACGCTTGATAGAATTGATAACAGAATCGATATCTGTGATTACCTGTTCATTTGAAAACCTCACAACGTATGTCCCCAACTGATTTAGTCCTTCTTCGTTATATCTTTCACGATGGTTATTACTATACCATTCCTTTATAAGTGCTGCAAACCAAAAGCACGATTGTTTTCTCCAGAATTGGAGAAAACACACCCGCCACATTGCCCTTTGAGAATTAGGTCGCTGCTCCCTTCGGGTGGAAAGAGGCGGCTCACCAACCGAAAGTATCTGCACCCCTTTCTGGTGGACGTACGAGTGTAACATGCTATGCCACTACAAGTACCCGATCAAGCCTCGATATAGTCTATGGACATTGAAGATGCCAGAGCGCCATCGCCCACTGCTGTTGCCACCTGCCTGAGGTGCGTTGCACGGCAATCACCTGCTGCAAATATTCCCGGGATAGAGGTTGCAAGCCGGCTGTCTGTCTTAATAAAATTATTCTCGTCTTTATCACAGAAAATAAAATCAGTATTTGGCTTAATCCCTATAAAAATAAAAACACCCGAAACATCAACACAGGTATACAAACCCGTTTTAAGATCTTTAATCTTCACGTTTGTTACGAAGTTGTTACCGACTATTTCTTCGAGGACACAATTCCAGAGAACGTTGATATTATTCATTTTTAATAGCCGTTCCTGATATATTCTCTCAGCACGGAGCTTATCCCGTCTATGAATGAGGTATATTTTTCTGGCATATTTCGATAAGAACAATGCTTCTTTAACCGCAGTATCTCCGCCTCCCGCAACGACAATATCTTTTCCGGTAAATAGTGGACCATCACAGGTCGCACAATAAGAGACCCCTCTTCCAACATACCGGATTTCGCCAGGGACATTAAGGTTCTTGGGTTGAGCTCCCGTTGCTATAATGACTGCTTTGGACTCGATCTTATAGTCATCGAGCATAATTGCAAAATGGCCTTGTTCTTTATGTATTTCTTTAACATTTGCATTAATGATCTCAGGATTATAGTTCGCCAGTTGTTTTTTAAAACCATCCATGAGTTCCTTGCCAGATACCTCGCCTACTCCCGGATAATTCTCGATGATTTCACTGTACACTATCTGTCCACCCATATGCTGTTTTTCTATAAGCAGAACTTTACAGCGCGCACGCAGCAAATATAGCGCCGAAGTTATTCCAGCCGGTCCCCCGCCAATTACAACTACATCATACATTCCTTGCTCCTATAATAAAAATTTGCCGTCCTTCTGGACCAATACACCATCCAGATACATCTCGCCACCAGTGCGAAGATCCTTAATCATATCCCAGTGAATTGCAGATTCGTTTTTCCCGCCGCATTCTTCATAGGACTGACCTAAGGCGATATGGACCGAGCCGCCTATTTTTTCATCAAAAAGAATATTTTTTGTGAACTTTGTAATTCCGAAGTTGTTACCAATACCAATCTCTCCAAGATATTTTGCCCCGGCATCCGTCGTAAGCATTGATTCTAGAAAATCTTGATTTTTACTTGCAGAAAGTTTTGTCACTTTGCCATTTTCGAATGTAAGCTGAACGCCTTCAACTTCTTTTCCGTACAGGCACACCGGGTATTCGAAACGAATGTGCCCCTGAACTGAATCTTCAATAGGTGCAGAAAATATCTCACCGCTCGGCATGTTATAGTGCCCGTTACTATTGATAAACTTCCTGCCACTCACTTTCATAGTCAAATCAGTATCTTTTCCAAGAATCCTCAATTCTTCAGCAGTTGAAAATATCTGGCATAACCTTTCCTGATTAGCTGACAGCTCATCCCAGCATCGGACTGGGTCTTCCCTATCAGCGAATACTGCCCCAAAAACAAAGTCCTCATATTCCTGAAGTGACATCTCAGCATCCTGCGCAAGCGCCTGGGTCGGAAATAAGGTTACATTCCATCTTACACGCTTTAAAATTATTTCTTTAAGGTTCTGTCTTGCTTTCACTCTCCTGGTTATCCTGGAGGAATCAATGCTTGTGAGTTCTTTTGTATTATAATCTGACTCAATCGAAATCATTGCGGCCATTTTGTTAGCTTCCAAATAATCCATGTCGGAAACAAAATCCAATTGATGTTCCTGAGCTTTGGCGTAATAAGCATAATCAATACCAGGGATCGAGACCTTTACCCTGGGATAAGCACCGACAGTAATTAACTCTTCATATACCAACCGGACCAAGGAACTTGCTTCATAACTTCCAGAAACTAAAACCTCTTCCTTCTCCTTGGCTCCGATTGAATAGTGCACAAGTATTTTTGCAAATTTCTTAATCCTGCTATCAACCATGTGTACCGCTCGCTTTCTAATTCAATAAAAGTAATTACCAGACTATTAATTATAATGCACCCACGAGAAATTGAACAACTTAATTATTTCTAATAGGGAATTTTCATCATCGTAAATATTATACAAAATATATACTACGAATCAATATTTTCCATACCACGCTCGTCATTGCTCAGCGGTAAGGTGATGGTAAACGTCGTGCCGTTTCCATATTCGCTTTTTACACTTATCGAGCCATTATGTTCTTGAATAATATTCGAGGTGATAGACAATCCTAGCCCTGTACCTTTTATTTTAGTTGTCACTAAAGGCTCAAAAATTGTTGGCAATATATCAGAAGGAATACCCATACCGGTATCACTTATAGATATCTCTATATAACTATGAAACTTTGACGTTTTGACAGCGATGTGACCTCCCTTGGGCATTGCTTCAACTGCATTTTGAAAAACATTTAACATGGCCTGTCTTATAACATTTATATCGAGCTTAATTAGAGGCAAATCAGCAGCATCAATGCTATAGGTAATATTAGTATGCCTAAATTGTGCCATCATAAATTGCAATTCTTCATCTATCATCATATTTACATCGACAGAACTATACTCTTTTGCAGTTAACTTATTAAAACTGACAAGATCTTCAATAATTTTCAGTATACGATTAATAGAATCAAGCGATAAATGTTTAAATCTCTGAATTTCATCAACCTCAAAATCATCGCTGTCTAACTGAAAAAAAGCTGACAAAGAAACAAGCGGGTTTTTAATTTCATGGACAAGTTTTTTGGTTAATTCACCGATTGCAGCATTTTTCTGTGAAACAATAAGCTTTTTCTGGATTTCAATCTTTTCTTTATAGAGCCCGATCCTTTCAAATATCACTAAAAGCTGGTTAGTCATCTGCAAAAAGTTCTCGATTTCATTATAAGAAAAGAAATCCTCTGATAATTTTTTGCCGATCCCGATAATAGCATATACCCCGGAGTCTTTGCGTAGTGGGTATGCTATATCCAAACCAAAATGCTCAAACTCGGAGCTAACATTTGCAGCCACAATCGGATCATTGATAACATCCATAATATTATACGAAACAAGATATTGAGAATCAGGATTATCAAAAAAAAAGTTATAAAAGGTTAAGTCTGTAGCATACTCTCGCTCTATAGTTCCATTTTGTTGTGCAAAAAATATTCTAGTTGAATCATCCAGGAAAATACTACACGATTCCAGCTTTAATCTCTCAACCATCGCGACAACCAGATAATTGATTAACTCGTTTTCTTCAAAATAGCCGGCTACGTTTTGCAATATTTGAGCTGTCTCTTTATGATGATCTATCTTCTTACGAAAAAAGATCTTATCGGTTATATTTTCGAGCACGCCTTTAAGCCAGGGCAATCCGAGAGCAATAATTGCCGAAATAATAATTATTCTTGATATATGCTGAAATGAATACTCTTTCATAAATAATGAAATACCAAAAATGTAAATAAAGGAGATAACTGCCACCAATAAAGAGAATACAAAGCCTTTTTTGATTACCAGGGAGATATCCATAAACTGGTACTTTAAAATTGCAATAGCTGTAAATAACGGCATAGCTGAAAGAAATAATGGACCAATACCGGTTAATTGTGCATTATGAAAAAGTGCTGGCAATAGAATATTCGTAGTGCCGGTACCAAAAAAAGCGACAATAAATCCAGTCAGCACAAGCTTCAATTGATTATGTTCTATGCCTTTGCTCTTAATAAACTTTTTAATAAAAATACCTATTGCTAAAGCTCCAAAGCTATAGGCAATAAAGACCAGCGGATAATACCAGGAATTAGCTTCCCGGGTGATACCATAATTAGAAATTTCTATATTCTGATAATTTGCAAGAAAAGGCAAGGTAATAGCCGGAATATAAAGCAACAAATGTTTTCTGTTCAAAGTCAGGACTGCTCTATCCGGGAAAACTAAGCTGAAATGTAAAACAAAGGAAGCAATACCCATAACTCCAAAAAGAGCTATTTTTATTAATGCCGTATTTACTGTAAAGCATCCCCAAAGCCCAAAAGCTACAGCTGCCAGGGAAAAAACAAGGCCCAAAAAAACATTTCTTATTATCTGTTTAGGCCCTTTCAACAAAACAAATAGACCTAAAAATAGGTTAAGCAAAAAAGAAATAAACAAAACTAAAGCGGATATCATATTTTATTATCTTTTCAAAAATAAACATACAAGTCAAGTCTTGATCTTACCAAATCCCCCGGATATAGGATGCTCATAACGATATACCTTGTTCCGGTAAAACAGCTCATTTATTGTTGAATAATAGAATGTTTTGAGCGGGGTGTTCGATTGTCTGATCCTATTGAAGCTCCTCGCAGTTATATTTCTTACTGAATAAAATTGGCGAAAGACTCTCCAATAATTATGATATAGTTCTTCTATAGTAAAATTCTTCGGCTGAAATACAATATGTTGTCCATCATAAGCCGACCAATCGCGACTAATAATTCTGCCCTCTTCTTCTAACTTAGAATACAAAGTTGTTCCTGGTAAAGGTGTTAATATAAAGAAAAAAGATGTATCAATCTTATTCTTTAAAAGAAATGAAAGAGTGTAATTGAATTGCTCTATAGTATCCGTATCAAAACCAAAAATCATAGAAATAAGAGGTACGATTTTAGCCCTTTTTAATCTTTCAAACAATTCTGCATACTGAGCTAATTTATTAAAACCCTTATTAAGAGACTGCAAAATATCGTTATTTAACGATTCTAGTCCAAAAAATAAAAGTCTACATCCTGATTCTGCAGCCAAATCGATCAGATCAGGGTGATTCATTATAGTTGTACTTACTTGAGAATTCCACTTAATTTTCTTTGGTATAAGGGCCCGGAATAATTCCCTGCTGTATTCGGCATTCCCTGCTATATTATCATCAACAAACATAAAATGCTCTGCCCCTATTGCGTCTATTTCTTTAAGAATATTCGCTATCGGCTTGACCCTATACGTTCTGCCGAAATACTTCGAAACGGAACAGAAATCACAGGCAAAAGGACAGCCACGGGTAGAATAGATAGGCATGATCGGCAGTTTGTAGCCGATAGGTCTGTTATAGATATTCATATTAAAAGTATCAAAGCGAGGAATAATCAATCTTTTCATATCCGGTAGAGCCGAGTCTTGATAGTATTCTTTATTCCGGTTATGCTCAAAATCATCAAGTACCTGCTCCCAGATATTCTCTGCTTCTCCGATAATAACAGCATCGGCATGAACTTTTGCCTCATCTGGAAGCGCTGTAGCATGAATGCCACCGAGAACAACCCTGACCCCGATGCTCCTGAATCTGTCAGCGATTTGGTACGCCCTTTCGACCCTTGATGTCATTGCGGTAATCCCGACAAGATCATAGGGAATAGAATAATCGATCTCTTCAATTACATCATTAATTACAGTAACTTTGTGGCTAGCAGGGGTCAAACCGCTCAAGACTGCCAGAGCCAGGCTCGGGGTGATATCTTTTTTGAATTTTACAGGTTTGCCCTGCTCATCCAGTTTCGTAGGATTAACTAAAAGTATTTTCACGATTATGTGACCTTCTTATTTTGTTGAGTACTATATAGCTCTTTTATTATCGTATGCGTTTTTTCCCATAGTTTTTTATATCTTTCTTTAAAAACAGCGTATATCTCAAAATCGGTATATTCTCCCATAAAAAAAGCCGCTTCTTTAAGAGTTGCTTCATGTTCATGAATCGATTCCAAGCCATCTTTAAGATAAAAATCACTCCAATCCTGGAATAATTTCAAAAGTGGTTTATTTGAAGCCAAAATTTTCATCTCAACTCTGTGAAGGTTAATCACGCTAAAGGCATAATCCAGGCAAAGAATATACGATTCCCGGGCATATTCTCTCTTTCTCTCTCCTTGTACCCCGAGAAAAAAACTAAGGGAAGCATTACGATGCACCCAATTTATATTCTCAATAGAGATCATACCTAAAGGAATATTATCTTTCTTTCCGGTAATAATAAAATCCCTTCTTTTGGCGGGGTTCTTGAGTATCCCTTCGAAGTAAGCTTTTACCTCCTCCGTAGAAGCTAAACTAGTACTGATATAGAACACAGAAAGCTCATTCTCCATAAACCATTTGGTAATCATGGGAATATCTTCTATCAGCATATTCCTCAGATTAACGAATTTACCTTTTAGCATGAAAACACCTCAATTCATTTAGATTCCCTATATAAATAACATAGAGACCTTTTTATAACTCTGGATATCTGCCGATACATATATGCGGGCCTGAAATAAAAACGCCGTTTGATATAAAGGGCCCATTTGCGAATTCTTTTTGCCGATAGATCAGAATATATATCATGAATAAAAAGTACCCTGTTCCAATCTACAGCAGTATCTATCAAGTGCTTATCCTCCAGGTCCCGCCAAATCTCAGTTCCCGGAGCTATCGCAAGTTTATTGACTTCAAGAAAATCGATATCGAGACTGTTAAGGAATCGAGAGGTCTCTTTAATAGTCTCATCCGTTTCGCATGGTGCACCAAGAATAATAGAAGCGAGTATATCAATATTATACTTCTTAGCGCAGTTCACGGTTCTGCGGACTTTCTCAAGGTTTATTTTTTTATTAAAATAATTAAGGATAGACTGTGACCCGCTTTCCAATCCGATAAGTATCTGCATACAGCCCGCATCCTTCATCGCTCTGTACAGCTCATCCTGAGGGTTATCTGCCCGCCCTAAGCACAGCCAGCGAATATTGTGCTGAGCACGTAAAGACTGCAAACCTTTGCATATTTGAATAGCCCTGTCCGGTTTTGAGGTAAAGTGATCATCCATAAAGAAAAACTTGGTATATCCTTTATCAACTAACTCAGATATTTCAGCAAGGACATTCTCTGCACTGCGATATCTAATTCGCCCTTCATTGAAAGCTGAATTCGCACAAAAAGTACAACTAAAAGGACAGCCCCGGCTGGTAATGATAGATGTAAATTCACGTTTTCTTGCAAAAAAATACCTTCGGGGATCTTTCAATGAGAGACTTGCTGCAAAATTGTATTCGTATTTATCGACCAACTCACGAGCCGGAAAAGGTATGGAGTCCAGATTATCAATTAAAGTCCGCTTTTCGTTAACGACAATCTGACCATTACTACGGAACGCCAGACCTCTAATCATTGATAACGGCAGCTGCTGCTCAACCAACTCAACAATAGTGTGCTCTCCTTCGCCAATCGCTACGCAATCGACTTCTTTATAGTCAGACAGGATCTTTTGAGGGAAATAATGAGGATGTATACCTCCAAGGACTATCTTATATTTCGAATCTATACTTTTAATAAAGCGAGCAGTTCCTATGGCACTCATAAACGTCGCTGTCATACAAGAAATACCAATAAACTCCGGATTAAGCATTGATAGTATCTTATATATCGACTCAAGATAGTTGCCCTCTTGATCGCAATCAACAACCTCAACATTATGTCCACGATCTAAAAGCATTGAGGCAATATAAAGAACTCCAAGAGGTGGCGCGAAAGACTTGTACATAGTTTTTACGGATAATCCGGCATTAATAAGTAATATATTCATAATGTTTCCGAAAGGCTAGAGTAGCGCTGGCACCGAAGTGCCAGCGGAGGTCTATTTATGCACCATAACCAGCCATTTTAAAACCTCCTCCCATACCCGAATTAACAGCACGGCTAAGATGCTGTTATATATTTAAATAATTGATTTACCTCACAAGGCTTAAAATTGTCGTTGTGTACAGTAATATCGATAATTAGCCAGTCGAAAAAGAAAATCCTAATCCTTTTATAATTTTCTCAAACTTTCTAGTGTCCAATGGTTTGTCTATGTAATCATAAGCCCCTAGCTGATAGCTGCGGGCTTTATCTGCTTCTTCACACGATGATGAATAAACAACAACAGGAATATCTTTAGTCTGGATATCCGACTTAAGCCGCTTCAACACTTCAAATCCACCGATTTTGGGAAGTTTAAGGTCTAAAAGTATGATTTCGGGCATTATAGAAATATCTCTGTCTGAATAGCTTCCTTCTCCAAAAATATAATCAAGAGCTTCTTTCCCATTTCTGGTAAACACGAAATCCTTAGCAATTTTACTATTCTTAACTACTCTGGAAACAATAACCTCCTGATCATAGTCATCTTCCACTAACATAAAAACAATATTCCCTTTTCTTAATTCTTGCATTTCTTTACGACGATCCATAACTACTCCAGAAACAAATATTTTTTATAAAAAAACACTACCGCCTATATATGACCAATTTTTGTGCCAAAAAAATATTATAATGACAACAACTGCACAAACACTAATTCGCAAGAGACTTTGAGGTATTTCCCAAGGATCTGAACAGAAAAAACGTGGGCCAGGCATGCCTGCTTTGCACATTATTTTGTGCATATACACAAAATAATGTGCAAAATACTCGTATTAAAATAGAATGGAGTGGTGAATGGCCGGTCGGACCAACGGAACGAAGATGAGGGGGTTATTTCAGGATATTATATTGATTAACTTTCAGAAGCAACGTATTTCTATGGATTTTTAAAAAATCTGCAGTTTTACCCTGATTACCTTCACACAAATTCAATACTTTTTTAATATAATCTTTCTCAAATTCCGATACGGCTTCTTTCAAAGAAAGATTATTAATGTTTTTCAAATTTACTTTATTATTTTCATCGATATTCTTAACAAGCATCTCTACCGGCAAGTAGGAAAAAGAGATCTCATCACCACCCCCATAGAGTGCATAAAAACTCTCAATCAAATTCTTGAGTTCTCTCACATTACCCGGCCATTCATATTTTTCCAGATAGCCTTTGACTGTGCTGCTTATTACTATTTTCTGTTTTTTAAATTTGACGGAATAATAATCAATATAATAATCCAAAAGGACCTTAATATCAGCTCGACGCTCCCTCAATGCCGGAAGCTTGAAAGAAACAACATTAAGTCTAAAATAGAGGTCCTCACGAAATAAATTATTTTTAATTGCCTCATCAAGGACAATATTTGTTGCCGAAATAATCCTGACATCAATTGGTATCAATCGATTACTGCCGATCCTCTCAACCTGCAGTTCTTGAAGGGCCCTCAAAAGTTTAACTTGCATAGTAATGGGCATATTCCCGATCTCATCAAGAAAAACAGTTCCACCTGCAGCAATTTCTAACTTTCCTGGTTTCGTTGTGACTGCTCCCGTAAAGGCACCCTTTTCATAGCCAAACAATTCCGATTCTAATAGGTTCTCAGGGATTCCTCCACAATTTATCGGAATGAACGGCATTTGAGCTCTGTCGCTTTGCTCATGCATAAACCTTGCAAATACTTCTTTCCCGCTACCACTCTCACCATAAATAAGCACGGGAGAATTACTTTTTGCAACCTTATCAGCTTTTTTCAATAATTCTATCATTACTTTATCTTTAGCAATTATATTCTTATGTACGCTATTTTTTGCCAGCTCATGTTTTAAAAACTTATTCTCATCAACCAGCATTTTTCTTTCAAGCACACGAATTACCAAGTTCTGAAACTCATCAGTATTAAACGGCTTTGTAATATAATCATAGGCGCCGAACTTAATTGCCTTGATCGCAGTCTCATAGTCGTCGAGCGCCGTTACCATAATAACTTCTATAGTCGAATCATATTTTTTTATTTCGGTAAGTAACTCGATCCCATTAATATCCGGGAGACCTACATCAAGAAGAACTATGTCGATTTTATCGTGAATTATAATAGAAAGACAGTCAGATTGATTCGCTGCCTCGAAGACCTTACAGATTTTTTTCAGTGTTAATTTAAGCGTGAACCTAACGGACTCTTCATCATCAACAACCAGTACATTTTGTGATGGGAATTTTTTATCAATCATATACTCAATCCTTCTACTATAGTTATCTCTTATTAAAAATCAGCTTGCTCCTAATTTTTCAAATACCGTTTTTGCAAAATCAAGCGAAGCCTCTACGTTATTTGCGGTAATAATCAAACCGTCCGTCTCGACAGCCCTGCCTGTATAGTTCGCACCTTTATCAATAAGGTTTTGAGCATAATTAATAAAGACAGTGGCATTTATCCCGGCAAGCACTCCGGCATGTGCGAGAATGAGAGGGGCCATGCAAATTGCTCCGAGTATTTTCTTTTGAGCAACTATTTCTCCGGCCAATGTATGTGCGCACGAATCGTTTACATATTCCCGGGCTCCAGGCCCTCCGATAAAAAGTAATGCATCGAGCTCTTCAACCTTAACATCTGCAAGCAACAGATCGACGTCTGCTTTGCCACCCGATTTACCGATAGCGGGAGACTCTGCAGATGAAATAGTAATGATTTCGATATTTTTTGAACTCAAAAAATCCAATGGAATAAAGTATTCTTCATCCCGAAAACCATTATGTGCAATCACCATTCCTAGCTTCATAAATCACCTAATACCATCTTAACCTGAGTTAATAGACAAAACAAAATAAGCCGGAAATAACCGAAGCGAAATTTTTAAGATTTTTAAAATATTTTTTCTTTTTATTATACATCAATTGCCATTAAGCAGCAAACGCACTCTATCGTCCGACAAAATTATATCGATAATTATTACATCAAAGTCTAGGTTGGTTTAGGTGAGGATTGCCATGAATGATTTAGTGTTTATGAAACTTATTGAAGAATATATGGATCTCTACAATATTGATTTCAAAACAATTGAGACTTCGGTTGGAGACACGCAAATTTGGTTCAGTTGCAATTAACAACAATGACATAATTGTCAATTTCATTTAACACTGATTATAAATAAGAAAAGCAAGGATACGTTGATATTCCTGGGATATTTTTGTCTAAAAAATAAGAGGGACACCCGCCTCGATCAAAAGAGCAGAGTCCCTACAGCCAATGTTTTTATGAGTGCAGGAATGTACCTGTGAAAATTAAAAGCAACTAATAGCATCGAAACGATAATAATTAGCAAAAGGAGCTATTTCATTCATTACTCAAAAACTCAATCATCTTACCGGTTTGAATGGATTTCCCAGTAAAAACCTTGAAGGCAACGGCACCCTGCCCCGCCAACATCCCCAGGCCATTCGCACACTGGTTACCTCGTTTCTCCATAATTTCTACTAGTTTTGTTTTTGCGGGATTATAGATAATATCATATATTTTTACGTTTTTACCGATATCCTCAACCTTCTTCAATGGAACAACATCCGTATGCGGATGCATTCCTATCGGGGTAGCGTTCACAAACAGATCAATTGTCTTAAGAAAATTATACATTTCTTTACTCTCAACGAGGCTATATGATATTTTGGCCATAAAATGTTTCTTCAAATGCCGGACTAATGCTGAAGCTTTTGCGTCCTCTGCATCAACTATCATAAGTGACTGGATACCTTTCATGAGCATACTTACAGCAATTGAACGTGCAGCTCCGCCAGCCCCTAAAAGAAAAACAACCTTCCCTTTAAAGTCGAAAGAAAAATGCTCTTCGACATCAGAAACGAATCCTTGACCGTCAGTGTTATACCCGATCAGCTTTCCGTTTTCATTTTTTATTGTGTTTACAGCACCGATTAAGGAGGCTTCTTTTGATAATTCATCGAGAAACGGGATAACTGTCTCTTTGTAAGGAATAGTAACATTAACACCTGAAAAGCCTAACGCTTTGATCCCATCGATGGCACTCCTCAAATTTTCGGAAGTAACTCCTAGCGGAACATAGGAATAATTCAAGCCTAAGAATTCGTATGCCTTATTATGCATGTGGGGTGACTTCGTATGTTCAATGGGGTATCCAATCAGTCCTGTAAGTTTGGTTTTTCCATTAATAGATAGCAAAAGAATCTCCTCCTTATGGTAATTAGTCCGTTTAAAAAACTATCGTAATACGTTATAATAATTCTGATCAAACAAATGTAAGGAATATTATATACTATCATAATAAACAATTGTTTTAGCTAAGTATATAACTTCGTTGCAAAAAGAATACCGATGAGTTAATCCAGCATGAATAAAAATGGTCAGCATATACAGCCCTGATTAACTCCCTTGGTAGAAAGGATAATTTTATGCATACTGCCATATTATATCAGAAATCAGATGACAGGATCCATTGTTTTTTGTGTCCTTGGCAATGCAAAATAGCGGAAGGGAAATCCGGAGTATGCGGTATCCGACAAAATAACGGAGGAACACTTTTTGCCACTGGGTACGGCCAAGTTGTCTCCATTGCGGCTGATCCGATCGAAAAAAAGCCGCTCTTTAACTTTCATCCCGGAACAAAAGTCATGTCGGTCGGTTCGCTCGGTTGTAATCTCTGCTGTAAGCATTGTCAAAACTGGGAGATATCCCAAATCAAGGAAGCCGGAGCAATCAGAAAAACTACTTATATAGAGCCGGAATTGTTAATAGACCAGGCATCACACTATAATTGCAAAGGGATTGCATGGACATATAATGAGCCCTCTATCAATATAGAATACGCTATAGACGGCGCAAAAATAGCAAAAGAAAACGGTCTTTACACTGTATTTGTAACGAATGGCTATATTACTGAGCAAGGGCTTGACGCCATTGGACCCTATCTTGATGCCTATAGTGTCGATATTAAGGGTTCTGACAGCTTTTATCGATCAATAGCCGGAGTACAAGGGATTGAACCTGTTCTTAAAGCCACAAAACGCGCAAAAGACATGTGGAATATGCACGTTGAAGTAACAACTAATGTCATCCCAACTATTAACGACAGTGATAAAGAGTTAACAGAAACAGGCAAGTGGATAATGGATAATCTTGGACCTGATTGTGCATGGCACATCAGCCGGTTTTACCCGCAATATAAACTCGCTCATTTGCCTGCTACATCGCCAAGCACATTAAGTCATGCGAGAGACATAGGGCTCAGCCTTGGACTCAGATATGTCTACACAGGGAATATTCCTGGTGATAAAGGAGAAAACACCTACTGCCCTTCCTGCAACAATATTCTTATTGAAAGAACCGGATTTACAGCAAATCAGATAAATATCGAGAATAATAAATGCAAATTCTGCCATACAGAGGTAGGTATAATTATATGAGCCACGTAGTCATTGCGATTGATGGACCTGCCGGTTCAGGAAAAAGTACGATTGCTAAAATTCTCGCTGAAAAACTTAATTTTCTTTATCTTGATACCGGAGCTATGTATCGAGCAATCGCTTATAAAGTCATTGAAGTCGCCCTCGCAATCGAGAACAAAAACGCTATAATAGATCTGGCTGGAACACTGACACTATCATTTGAGAAAAATGAAGTTACGGTAAACGGTCAGAATGTGTCCAAGCAAATCAGGTTACCGGAGGTCAATACAATAGTATCTAACATAGCTGCAATCCCTGAGATCAGACATATTTTGATCGCTATGCAGAGAAAGATAGCAATCAACCAGAATGTTGTTATGGAAGGCAGAGACATCGGGACGGTCGTTTTTCCTGATGCGGCTTGCAAATTTTTCTTATCAGCTTCGGTACATATCAGAGCAGTGCGGAGATTTCAGGAATTAAAGCCACAAAACCCGGACATTACAATTTCGCAGGTTGAGCAATCAATTAATTACCGGGATACAGCAGATACAAACAGAACAGTCAGCCCATTAACAAAGGCGGAAGATGCTATTGAAATCGACACCTCGAACATGTCAATTGAGGAAGTATCAGAACATCTTCATGGAATTATTTTAAAAAAACTTAACATAAATGTTGTGCAACAAATAAAGGATTAATTATGAATACTATTGCTTATATTATTAAAAACAATCTATACCTGAACATTACCAATAGCTGCTCTAATGACTGCACATTCTGTATCCGGCAGAAGCCCCATGCCTTTAACGATGAGTTTGAACTATGGCTTGACCATGAGCCAAGCGAGGTGGAAATACTTACTTCAATAAAGCAACCGGAAACCTTCGACGAGATAGTTTTTTGCGGTTACGGCGAGCCGTTAACACGATTAGCTATGGTTAAATCCGTTGCAAAATATCTCAAAAATAAAGGCTGCATGATTCGAGTAGATACAAATGGAACATCGAATTTAATTCATAAGAAAAACATAGTCCCTGAACTAGTAGGATTAGTTGATACGGTTTCTATCAGCCTTAATGCTCATAACGCAGAGCTCTATAGCGAGTTATGCTGCCCGAAATTCGGGATTAAGACCTTTGAAGAAGTGCTTAAGTTTGCGAGACTTTGCAAAAAACTGCTTCCCCGCACACAACTAACAGTGGTTGAATTCCCGAAAGTCGATATTCCAGCGTGTCAGAAGATTGCGGACGATATAGGAGTTACATTAAAAATAAGACGATATTACGAAGAGGATTATGCCGGATTTAAATAATCTTACAAGCCTGTCCTCTGGTTGTAATCAGGTTATGATATTTTCTTAATCGGCTCTATATTAAGATAACGAATGATTTTTTCTAACAGGAGCCTCTGTGGGACAGGTTTGACCAAGATATCATTCGCTCCGGATTTGATTCCCTGCAGAATAGTTCGTTGATCTGCCAGGGTCGTACACATAACAATAGGAACTTCCCTGTTTTTATCTGATTCTCTTATTCTCGTTATCAGCTCCAGTCCATCCATTTCCGGCATCATAACGTCGCAAAGAATAAAATCGATATTACTATTATTAACAAGCTTAAGTGCCTTGACCCCATTCTCCGCAGTCAGCACATTGACGTCAAAGTATGTCTCGCACAGTCTTTGATATATGTGTGAAATCGCTGCATTATCCTCAGCAATAAGTATCGTTTTCCTGATTGACATGAATCTCCTTCAAAATAGATAATTGTTCAATACATCGCCTTGTTTTAAATTAAGATTATATTACTATATTTGGCTAGAGAATATATAAAGAATAAACTTTTTTGATTAAATTGACAACTACAATGTTCCGAACCTCAGTAGTTCTAATTATAAAGAGCAAAGGTTAACAGAAATAGTTAGTGAGTTAAAAAAATAAACAGGCTAGCATCAAGTAATCATAAAAAAACATCTCCA
>QKMY01000020.1 GCA_003242895.1 Candidatus Margulisiibacteriota bacterium | reverse complement strand
AGCAGAACTGGAAGCTAAACAGAAAGCTGCTGAAGAAGCCAAAGTAAAAGCAGAAAAAGAGTCGAAGCAGCGAGCAGAACTGGAAGCTAAACAGAAAGCTGCTGAAGAAGCCAAAGTAAAGGCGGAAAAAGAATCGAAGCAGCGAGCAGAACTGGAAGCTAAACAGAAAGCTGCTGAAGAAGCCAAAGTAAAAGCAGAAAAAGAATCGAAGGAGCGAGCAGAACTGGAAGCTAAACAGAAAGCCGCTGAAGAGGTAAGAAAGAATGCTGAATTAGAGGCGAAGAAAAAAGTCGAAGAAGAAGCTAAGGATAGGGTAGCGCTGGAAGCTAAGAAGCAATCAGAGCTAGAAGCAAAAAAACAAGCGGAAAAAGAGGCTAAAAAAATCGTGGAAGAACAAGTTAGAAAAGCAGCAGAACTAGACGCAAAAAACAAATTAGAAGAAGCTCGAAAAGCAGCAGAATTAGAAGCAAAGAAGATTGCCGAGGAGGAAGCAAAGAAGATTGCTGATGAGGAAGCAAAGAAGATTGCTCTAGAAGAAGCAAAAAAGAAAGCAGAACAGGCTGCAAAAGAGGAATTAACAGATAAAAATAAATTATCGGATGAATTAAAGGAGCGATTAGATAGACGTAAATAATTTCTTTCATTATAATAATTTATATTACCTAAGCGCTTTCTTATTATATAGCCCGCCCGATCGCGGGCTATATTGTGTCTAAGTGTGGAAAAAATCTAAAGTTGCATGAATAGCGAAAGATATACGATAATAGGTATATGGAACGAAAAAAACTAATTTTTCTGTGTATAGCTGTTTTAGGGCTCTTATTATTTCCTGGTGGAGGTTTTTGTTCCTTCATTGATGTGCCTGCGAAACATTGGGCAGCTAAGGATATCTATAAGCTCTGTGACGACGGCGTTATTCCTTTGATGATGAGTAGCAAGTTTTTGCCGGATAAGCAGGTTAGCAGAGGAGATTTTTTTTATATTGTTGGTACTCTGTTTGGATCTAGTGCTGGAGGTATACAAGTTGCTAACCTCCGTAAAGCCCAACCTGAAAAAAATATTGCCAAGTCTGAAGCCGTTAAGATATTGAAAAAAATTACGGCTTTTTCTAAAGAACCTGATATTAAAGGCTTATTAACTAGGGGAGATTTAGTTTCTCTGTTACGCTCATCTGTCCATCTTCAATCTCAAGCAGTTGTGAAAACTAATTCTATTAGCCAAGTCTATTTCCTTGATATTCCTGGCGATCATTGGGCCTATAAAGATATATTATATTTTATAAATGCTGGAAAGGTGCATCTGTTTTTCGGCCCATATTTTCAACCAGAAAGACCAGTGATCAAGAAAGACTTCTATCAGATGATGGCAGTGTTATCAGATATTGACCAAACCGATGGATCAAAAGCCTTAAAAATTGCGGTTAGCAACTCCGGAAAAAGAATTCTTAAAACTAAAAACGGTGCAAACAGTTTGAGTCAGCCAATTTCTACGAAAGAGGCAATACAATATTTTGTAAAAATAGGATTGTTAACTAATACCCTGGGAATATCGGATAAGCCGCTTGTCCGAGGACAGTTAGCTGCGCTTCTCGGGCGTATCGATGCAAGTCCAAATAATGTAATATCAGCTCTTAATGATAATGAGCCAATCCTGGGTGACAATGATTCGCAATTACCATCGGTACCTCAAATATCAACAAAGGGCATAGTTCCTGAAAACCAGGGTCACCCTAGTCCTGTTTCCGTGATAGCTAAGAACAGGAACTCGAAGTTTCTCTTGTCGAGGGAGTTTATTGAAGAAAGGATCCGGGAGGGGAAGAAAAAACTTGAGCAGGAAAAGAAACAGCGTATTATTGGTTTTTCTCTGGAATATGGGATGACAGGGCTGAGGGAAGAACTGGTAACTTCACTTAATACTGAAATAACCAAGACGTATTCGTATTACGGAGGGTTAGGTATAAAAAACGCGTTTATACCAATAGATGTTAATCTATCATATGGCTATGACAAAAATGTTGTAAATAATAAAAAAAACTTAATTAATTTGATGGGTAATTGTTCATATTTTCAGGAAGTGGACGGGGTAGGAGGCTTAATGCTTCTTTTTACCAGATCATATACAAAAAAATATGACGGAGAACTATTTCTCGTTGGCAATTTTTATTACGGACTCATGATGTTTCAGTCGTTAGTTTTTCCAACAAGAGCTTTTATTAAAGGAGCTCAAATATATAATGTGGAGAATGATAAAATATCCACCCATCCTAATTTAAACGTTGGCATAGGGTTTAAGCAGGTTATAAGCAATTATTCATTCTCATATGAGTTGAAGTATGGAAAACAACTTGATCAGGCGTTGTCTCAAGGAAATGAATTTACACTTGGAGCTGCATTTGAATTGCTCTGGGGTGTTAAGTTTGAACCATTGTATACCCACACGGAAAACAGAGATGGACAAACTCATGAATTATCCTCGGATATAGTATTCTCTTTAAAAAAGGAGATTATTGATAATGCCTCTGTTTACCTTGAATATGAGATTACAAATAGTTATTACAATACTAAAGACTTGAATGAGAAAAAATCAAAAGTGCAAGTGAGCATGTCCCAATCTTTTTAAGCCCGGATATTTGAAAAATATTATCTGGGTTTAAACTGTTAGCGAGAGGACCTCGAAAATCTTAACTGTTTTCGTTTTTCCTTTTACAGCAACATCTTCAAGAAATCTGGCTTGGATTCTGTCTTTTACAAGTAAATAGGTGTTCTCTGATATAATAATTTTTGAATCGAATTTTTTGTTGAGGCCTTCAAGCCGGGATGCTATGTTCACGTGATCCCCTATAACCGTATATTCCATACGCTTAGGAGACCCTATATTTCCGACAACGACTTCTCCGGTATTAACTCCGATACGTATAGAAATTGGCGGCAAATTTTCTGCAACGAGCTCCAGGTTCAATTTATCTAAGCCTTGGTGCATTTCGTACGCTGTTTTTACTGCATCGAAGGCTGCTGTTTCCGATTCTACCGGCACTCCGAAAGTTGCCATGATTGCATCGCCCACGTATTTATCGAGGGTTCCGTTATTAGCGAAAACAATATCTATCATTATCGTGAAATATCTGTTGAGAATGGAAACGACCTCTTGCGCAGATAGTTTTTCTGATAGTGTAGTAAAATCTTTGATGTCGCTAAATAATATTGTTACAGTTTGTAATTTTCCCCCAAGAATAATATTTTGATGATTTTGAAGGAGTTCTTCTACTACCTGGTTAGAGACGTAGCGGCTGAACATCTGTTTGAGTTTGCCTTTTTCTCGTTCTTGAAGAATATATTTAGTAATGGTTACTGCCAGGAATAAGAGCCATAGTGCAACCAGAGGAGAAATCGCAACGACGGAATAGTTACTATATGTCATAAGTCCTATTCCCGTTAACGGAATCGCGAGAGTTTCCAGTATTAAAATAACTAGGCCTTTTCTGGGATTGAGATATAAGAATAGAAGTGCATTGCCCAGAATCAGGGTTATTAATCCTACAAAGAAGAGTGAATAGGGCATTTCTTTAATGAAGAGTTTCTGTATAAACGAGTGTAAAATGCTTGCATGGATCTCTACCCCAGGATACCGCAGTCCTACCGGGGTTGTAAAAAGATCGTTGAGCTCCATCGAGGTAGCTCCGATCAATACTATTTTATTTGCGAACGCTTGTTTGTGCTTTACAACGAAATCTGTGTTAAGCAGGTCTATAAATGAATATGTCGGGAACGTTTTTTGTTCTCCGAAATAATAGATGGGAAAATCACCTTTGTTACTTAGCGGAAGCTCGTATTTCCCAAGTATTATTGACTCTGCGGATGAATTAAGATCAATTGTAGAAAGGGGGGTATTGCTGTAATAGGATAATATGGTTAATGGGAAAGAGTAAAAGAGTTCGTGGACATATGATCGAATGAGCCAGCTTTTTCGAATAACGCCGTCCTGTTCCGGTGGAATATCTACAATCCCGGTTCCGGAAGCGTTAATCAGGAACTGTGGTATTGGTAAAAATTTTTTTATTGAAGTATCCGACAGTTTGATGAACCGTGAAGCTAATACAACATTTGAAGACTGTTTTATTGCCTGTTCAAATATTTTATCACCTTCAGGTTCCATTACATTTGTGAAAAGGACGTCAAACGCAATAACTTTTGGGTGAACAAGCCTCAGATTGTCGAGGAGTTGTGCATATCGTTTTCGAGACCAGGGCCATGGATCAGAACTTTTTGATATAGATTTGTCATCTATTGCTATTATTGTTATATCCGAAGAGTTGATTGGCTGTAGAATCGTTTTTATATTCATTTTAAAGTCATAATATTTATTCTCTACGCCAGCAAATAACCCTAAGAAATCAAGGATTATTGTGAATAAAAGAATAGGAATAACTATACTTGCGATTAATCTGGGTTTGCTATTATTCATGGAAGGGTCCTATCAATTTGGGGATGATAGTTAATGATAACATTTTATGTTAAGAAAACAAATATTCGAGGTCCTCTTTTTGGAGAACGCTTAATGTGTTCTCTTCGCCGGAGAAAAGGCTTTGGAACAATTCCATCTTTTGTTCCTGAAGGGAAATAATCTTTTCTTCGATTGTATTTTTCGTGACAAACTTATATGAGAAAACACTTCTTTTTTGCCCTATGCGGTAGGCGCGGTCTGTTGCCTGGGCTTCCACGGCAGGATTCCACCAGGGATCATAATGTATCACGTAATCGGCTGCGGTCAAATTGAGCCCTGTCCCGCCTGCCTTAAGACTAATCAAAAATAGTTTTCTTTCAGGATCATTAGTGAACGAGTCTATGGCCTTTGCGCGGTTACGGGTAGCTCCGTCAAGATAAGCGAATTTGATATCCTCCTGGATGAGCCACTTTTCTATCAAGGCCAGCATTTCAGTGAATTGGCTGAAGACCAGTATCTTATGGTCCTCCGCAATAATTTCCCGGACCATGCTTTTGAAGGCCTCGAATTTTGGTGAAGTATCGGGAAATTGTACGGTAGACTCTTTTACTAAGCGAGGATGACAACATAGTTGCCGGAGACGAAGCATGGCTGTGAAAATATCAATCCTGTGCTTGTTAATGCCGTCTTTTTCAATTTTTGAGAAAATGTCCCGTCTAAGCGAGGTGAGGTAATTTTTATACGCTTGTTCGAATTGGTCGTTCATCTGGCAATAGAGGTGATCTTCTATTTTTGGCGGTAGTTCCGGGCTGACTTCTGCCTTTGTTCTTCTCAGCATGAACGGATAGACTTTGGCTTTCAGTTCCGAAATGGCCTGCGTCTGCTGTTCCGTACCTGTGAAGAGTTCGTAGGTTCGTTCGAATTGCTCCTTGTTACCAAGAAAGCCTGGCATAATGAAATCGAAAATTGACCATAGCTCGGTGAGCCGGTTTTCAATCGGTGTTCCGGTAAGTGCTATTTTGTGGCGTGACCGAAGCTGTTTTATTGTAGAAGCAGTCTGCGAGGACGGATTTTTTATGTTTTGTGCTTCATCGATGATGACATAAAGGAACTCATATTTCTTGAGTATCTCGATATCTCTTCGTACGGTCCCATATGAAGTAAACAGGAGGTGGTAATTGCTACTTTGTGCTAGCAGTTCATGCCTATTCTGACCATAATATTTTAAGATTTTGAGATCGGGAGTGAATTTGCTTGATTCCCGTTCCCAGTTAAAAATTACGGAAGTCGGGACTATAATAAGTGTTGGGGGTAATGAACCTGCTGCATATGCTCTAAGGAGGAGCGCAAGGGTTTGTAATGTTTTCCCAAGACCCATGTCATCGGCCAATATGCCTCCCCAGGAGTTTTTTTGAAGGAACCGCAGCCAGTTATACCCTTCGACTTGATAATGTCGTAAGGTGGCGTTCAGTGTGCCTGGTTGTGGCTCTGCTGTCAGGTGCTGGAGGTTTGAGAAGTTATCGAAAAAGTCTTTTTCGGTATCGATCGGGTTAATATATTCTTGGAAATTATTGAACAGTAGTCCGGAATATATGCTGCTGACCTCAAATATGCAATCTGTTTGTCTGGTATACTTGATGTTTCCCAGGATACCATTTAATTTTTCTACGTCTTCAATAGGGAGCCTCGCAAAAGTTTTGTCAGGAAGGATAATAAACGAGTCTTTTTTTGCTAACTGAGTCTGGATTGCCTTTGGGGAGATCGCTTTGTCTTTGTGGCTGAATGCCATTTCTATTAATAATTTATTGCCCTCTTTTTTTAAGTTTAATACCATCTTTATCGGCTCAGGGTTGATCCGGTATTTTTTTAGCTCCGAGATACCCGATATATGATATGCCTCCGGTAATGAAGGCACAATTGCATACAAGAATTCAAGCGCATGTTTTCCCTGCGAGATAAAGGTGTTTTCTGCTTGTTTAAACCCGTTATTGATGAGCAGGTTCTCGCTTTGTTTTTCAGCAAAAGGATCTTTTTTTATGTAGACATGTTTCTTGTTATTAAAAATATAATAATATTTATTCGTTGATAAAAGTGAATCTTTGATTGATGTTTCCTGGTAATGGAAAAACAGGGTGATTGCGAGCAGGTCATTTTTTTCTGAAAATTTTAGTTCTACTTCGGGTTTCAAATTAATTACTTCAATAGATCTAATATTATCATCAGTAACGAATTCGAAATGGTCGAGTGGTATCAACGGTAGAACTTCTCCAAGAAAAATAGGGATTTGATCGCCAGTCAGTTTGAGAACAGGATTACGGGAAAGGAGAGGAAGAAATTCTTTATAGACATCGTCCCATACTGGAAAAAATGTAGTATTCCAATAGAGAAAACACTTTACCCCTTCTATATAGATAGTTTCCTCGAAAGGTATTGTATTCCCATGATAGATGAACTGGCTGCTTACGTTAAGTACCGGTTCTTCGAAGGTATTTGTGAACTGTAACTTAAGAGGCGCCTCGACGAGTAGGTACTTACCCATGGTTTTGGGATTCACATAGGTCACTTCTGAGAATAAAGTTAAGATCTCGGTGAGCCCTTTTTTTATGGGAGTATAGTTCAGTGGCGCGAAAAATGCCCAGTATTCCTTTTGTACGAAATAATTGATGAGGTTTTTCTCTATTTTTGTGAGATATGGGTTATTCAGTATTTTATGGTAAAGCGTTTCCGGCTGGGCAATAATGGAATTGTCTTTTTTGTTATAAAGAAACAGCGAATACATCTCGGTTTTAGGGTTAATGTCGAGCATAAACCCAGGGATAAAATCGGTTTCTACCTGGTCCAGGGAGAACATATCTCTCACCCTATAGAGGAATTGCTCGATATATGTAGGGTCTAATCCTTGATCCTTCGCTGCTATTTCCTGGCTCAGTCCATAGATATGTGCCATGGAGAGTGCCACAACATGAGGGCAGAGTGGCTCATCCTGATAATTACAGGTGCAATTGGTTACGAATCGATCGAATTTTACAATAATTTCCGGGTAGAATACTTTCGCGTTTTCTGTGACTTTTCCCTGTAAGGTGCTTTTTTCGCGGTCAACGTTTGCGACTGCGCCTTCAAGATAGAGTTTTTTTCCGGCTTCGTATATAGGCTTCGAGGCTTTTGTCTCGATATCAAGTTCATCAAATAGCGGTTTGTCTTTGCTGCTCAATCTTATATCTCCATTTTTGGGTTAATCAAGGGGGAATAAATGTTATAGAGGCCCTCTCCTTATTATTTTGTTTAGAGAAAATTATAATACATAATAATGGAGTTGCATAATGATAAATAGCGAGGGCATGAAAAGTTTGCTGGACCAAAAAGAAATGGCTCATTCCTGGCCTAGTTATTTAAGTGGATTTTGTAATAATTCACAGATAATAGAATAGCATCCTTCTGCAAGCTTAAAAGGTATTCTGTTGCTTGAGGTTGCTTTGTTCATTGCTTGGAGCTCTTTGGCTATTTCTTTCGTGATTTCAGTTGTTTTTGATTCATTGACGAGGCCTCTGGCAAGTTCTTCAATTGTCTTGTAGAGGGAGGTATTCCTGTCACTCAACATGATGGTGCACAGATAACTGTTGAACGCGATGTTAGCTTCTTTTAGCTTGTTTAGCAAATCTTTAATGACGTTATACTGCTCATTATTGGCTTTTTCGAGTGTAGCATATACCTTCGAGATGTCCCGATTGGTAATAATTTCTTCATAAGCTTTTTTGTGATTTGGAGAAGCATCTGCCAATTTTGTTCGCAGTTCTTCCTCTTTTAGTGCCATTCTTGATAGAAATTTAGAATAACCTTTTAACATTAAAAGTTTGGTTTTTTTATCTTTACATGAACGAAGCATTTGTTCTGTTTCGTAAATAAGTTGATCAATTGCTTCGTTTTTTTCGGTTCGGTGAGTTAATGCATATTTTTTAGTTAGTTTTATTACGGCTGCAGGTTCAAAGGTAAAGGAAGTTTTATTCGTGTCAGGAAAAATGGTTTTTATTCCGTTAATCGTTACAATCAGTCCTTCAATCTTTTTAGATTGTAATTGTATTGAGCTATCTATATTTTTAATGTTATTATGGAGCTCGTTTATTTCGTAGAACCTGTGAATGAGAGATCCGGTCTTAATTGGTTCATTTATAGTAATAATTTTTTTATGCATAGAGTGAACTCAGTTCGTTGCGATATTTTTTTTGATGCTTAATAATATATCGTGGGTTCTTTAAGAGAAAATCAGGGAAAATGCAATGATTGTCTTTTCAGCTTCGAAAGCCGGATATGTCGAAGAGCGCGTGTTGTGTAGTTCTTTATTTTTTTCTGTAAAACTCCAGCACTTTTTTAACGGCCTTGATGACGTCATTCACATCTTTTTCTGTCATGTCAGGATAGAGAGGTAATGTGATTATTTCTTTAAACACACGCTCTGTAGTATCCATAATCCCTGCAAGGTAGGGTTTCTGGCGGACATAATAAGGGTGTTTGTATATTGGAATGTAATGGACATTGACCCCGATATTTTCAGCTAAAAGTGCCTGGAATATTTCATCTCTGGTAGTTTTTAGGTTTTTTAGGTTTAGCCTGACAACAAAGATATGCCAGGAAGAACGGGCCCATTTTTTTTCTTTGGGTAGTATTATTGCTTTGTCGTTTGAAAACGCTTTTATGTAGTGCGAGACGATTTTTACACGCTTTTGCAGGAAACTATAGCTTTTCCGCAGTTGCGATATGCCTAATGCCGCACTTATGTCGCTCAGCCGGTAATTGTTTCCCAGAAATTGCATTTCGTAGTGCCAGGGTCCGGGATTATTATTGAGAAAGTCAGGGTTTCGGGTAATGCCATGGGTGCGAAACTGACAGAGATAGTTATAGAGGTGCCTGTTATTTGTGGTAACGATCCCACCCTCTCCGGTTGTTATATGCTTAACCGGATGAAAGCTGAAAATTGCCATATGAGAAAAGCTGCAGTTTCCTGTTGGCTGCCATTTTCCCCAGCCATAAAGAGAACTTCCAAAGGCATGCGCGGCATCTTCTATAATAATAAGGTTATATTTTTTTGCTAACCTGTAGAATTTGTCGAGCCGTACCGGATGTCCGGCAAAATGGACCGGGATAATGCCTTTTAATCTTTTTTTTGTTTTTTTGTTGACGAGATTGTTGTTAAGGAATACATAGTTTTGTTTAATATAAGAGAATACGCTTTTATAGCTTAAGTTAAGATTGTTTTTGTTTATATCAACAAAAACAGGGGTGGCCTGCTGATAAAGGATGCAATTGGCCGTTGCAGCAAATGACAAAGGCGTCGTGATTATCTCATGCTCTTTCCCGAAACCTGCCGCAAAAGCTGCGCCGTGAAGGGCTGCAGTGCCCGAGCTGAATGAAACTGCATATTTAGCGCCGACGAACCGGGCTATTTTGTCTTCGAATTCTTTTACTTTTGGTCCTGTAGTCAGGAAATCGCTTTTTAGCGTATTGATAACCGAATCAATGTCTTGTTCATCGATGCTTTGCTTTCCGTATGGAAGCATCGTGTCTCTAACTGGGGTGCCGCCGTGTAATGCAAGTTTATCCATTTTATGAAAATTATAACACAAAGCTAATAATTTACTCCAGTTAAGCTTGTGAAATGACCAGGGCAAATTGATCCTTAAGTTCCGAATTCATCAGTATATTATAATTTCCATCATTTATTGTTAAATATCAGGATAGCAGATGTTTCTAGTTTATTTGCTCTCAAGGTCTTATATTTACGGCCTTCCGGCTTATATATGATTTGATTCGACTAAAACAATTTCTTGATAACCAATTAATTTTTATGTTACTATTATAACGTTTGCCTGTAAATGCAATGATTGTTGTGATTGCGAATATAGGCTATAGATTGGGTAATGAAAGGAGTGGTTATCATGTTCAGGGTGGCCTCTATTTTTTTAGTGAGTAGGCGTATAGTCGGATTAGTAGGTGTCTTGCTGCTTTTACAAATTGGTATTGATTGTTTTTTTTACTACCAACATTATAAAAGCATCGAGATAAGTCAAATACTTTTCCATTCAGTTTTTCTTATAGTTATGGCCGGGTGTTTTGTTGGCTATATTAACAAATATATTTTATCTTCGGTAGATGAGTTTCTGCCGATTGTAAAAGGAGGCTCTTCTCCCGGCAGAAAAAATAATTATGAAGATATACCAGGATTAAAACAGATTGAGAGCTATATTTTTGAACTCATTGAAAAGGCACAGGATGATTCTGAGAGCAGGAAACATGATTCTATGCTGCAAGCTGTCAAAGCCAAAAACCTTGAGGTGGCAGAGATATTTGGTTATGTTCAGGAATACGTTACTAATCTGAGCAGTGCGATTGTTAACCAGAAGGTTAATGTTGATGCTTTGTGCAGCAAGGTGCTTTCGAATCGTTCTAGTATTGACCAAGTCTATCTGGGAAGTGATGCCCAGGGAAAGAGTATTGACCAAATGGTCGATACTTTGAACAATAACGAAAAAGCGTTAAAAGTGCTTTCTCAAGAGATCGTTGATTTTATTAATTACCAAAAAAGTGCAAATGAGCATGTTAGCAATATTATTAATTCTATTAATCGTGTAACGGAGGATTCCCGTAAGTTATCTGATAACTCTGTAGGGGCAAAGAACCTCGCAAATAACAATGTCGGAACTATTGACCAAGCGGCATCTGGCATGAGCCGAATTAATGGGATAGTTTCGTTGGCATTGTTAAAAATTGAGGGACTTAAGACCGGATCTGAAAAAATTGGTGAAATAACCAGCGTAATTAATGAGATTTCTGATCAGACCAATTTGCTTGCGCTTAACGCAGCAATCGAAGCTGCTCGTGCCGGTGAGCATGGCAGAGGTTTTGCTGTTGTCGCGGATGAAGTTCGAAAACTAGCGGACCGCTCACGAAAGGCGACAATGAATATTGCTCAATTAATTGGTGATATACAGAAGGATATTCATGGTGTAGTTGTTAATATGCAGGATAGTTCAATCGAAGTTCAAAAAGGCACTAGTCTTGTTCAGCAGGCAAAAGAAGCCTCGTCCCAAATTATTTTCAGTATTGACTATAATATGCTTCAAGTCAAAAGTATTTGTGATTTGATGCAGGATCTTCTTTTGTCAGGAAATGAGGTCAGATCGATCATCGGGCAGACGGAACAGGCCTCTGATAATACTTCAAAATCGTTTGCCGATTTTAGTGCCATGTTTAGTGCTATAAACTCTGTTATTTCCGAAATCAAATTCGTTTCAGTCGAAAATAAAGATAATGCATCAAAAATGTTTGAAAATTATGAAGACATTACCTCTGTGGCCTCTCAAGTTACAAATGAAACGATTGCTTTGTCAGCTTCAGTAGAACAGCAGGTGTCCAGTATTTTTGTGCTTGGTGACACTATTGAAGAAACTAACAAAATTTTAGCTTAAAATGCTGGGGTAAAAGAAAAAAATAAAATAAAAAAGGAGATTGAAATGAAAGGTGTAATTGCGATATGTTTGGAACAATTAGTTGTGGAAAAGTTTGGGAAAGATAAGTGGGAAAAGGTTTTAACATCAATAGGGTTACCTGCTGATACAAAGTTTTTACCAACAGCAGATATCGATGATGCGGCGGTAATGGCAGCGATCAAAGCTACCTGTACGGTACTAGGGATAACGCTAGCCCAAGCTGCCGACGCCTTCGGAGATTATTGGGTAAATGTTTATGCGAAGAATATGTATGGTGCGTACTATTTGAAACCTAAAAATGCGAAAGAATTTTTGCTGGCAATGGATAAAGTACATGAGAGAACAACTATGACTGTTGCGAACGCTCATCCTCCGAGATTTGAATATGAAGAGAAAGATGCCAAAACATTGATAATGAAATACCAATCGAAACGTGGACTTATCGATATTCTAATGGGTCTAGTCAAGGGTGTTGGTAAGCATTTTAATGAAAGCCTTAAGGTTACCAAACTTGACGAATCACGATTGCAAATAGTTTTTCCTTAATTCTGAATATATGCTAAGGTTAAGAGACTATCGGATTAATCAGGATATTAGGGATAAGTACGCAGAAGTTGTTTTGTCTGGAAAAGATTTTATTTATCCTTATTTTGTTGTAGAAGGAATCGATATCCAGCAAGAAATAAAATCTCTTGCTGGAGTTTTTCATTTATCTATCGACCGAATCCTTGCCGATATCAAGGAACTTATTGATTTAGAAATCAATAAAGTATTGTTGTTCGGTGTTATTGACGAAGAGCAGAAAGATAGTTTGGGGACACTTGCTTATGCTAGTGATGGTCTTGTATGTCGTACAATCAAGGCTATTAAGCAAACATACCCTCAGGTTACCGTATTTACTGATGTATGTATGTGCGGATATATGGACCATGGGCATTGTGGCGTAGTAAAAGGGCAGGAAATTCACAATGACGAGACTTTGCCATTGCTTGCCCAGATGGCAGTAGCTCATGCCGGTGCCGGTGCTGATTATGTCGCTCCTTCAGCAATGATGGACGGACAGGTTGGCGCAATAAGGCAATCTCTTGATTTTCATGGCTGTAAAGATACCAAAATACTTTCTTATTCTGTGAAGTATGCCTCAAATCTCTATGGACCATTTCGTCACGCTGTGCAAAGCACTCCTTCTTTCGGGGATAGGAAAACCTACCAGATGGATTATAGAACAAGGGATCAGGCACTAGCTGAAGCCATGGCAGACCTTGAGGAGGGAGCGGATTGGCTAATGGTTAAGCCGGCCCATACTTATCTGGATATTATTCAGTTACTACGAAGTTCCTTGCCAGAAATCAAGCTGGCAGCTTATCACGTTTCGGGAGAGTATATGATGATCAAACTGGCTGCTGCTGCCGGTATGGTCGATGAAACCTGTTCGATGTTGGAAGTGCTGTACGGCATTAAACGTGCCGGAGCCGATTATATCATTTCCTATTATGCTAAGGATGCTGTAAGGGCATTGAGAGAGAGTTAATTATTATGAAAAATAAGAAGTTTAGCTTAGTTAAATCTAACAAGGCATTTCAAGAAGCTCAAAAGTACTTGCCTGGTGGAGTTAATAGTCCTGTGAGGTCTTTCAAAGACGTTGGAGGTACTCCCCCTATGATTGAAAAAGGGAAGGGAAGTCGCCTTTTTGATTTGGATGGGAACAAATATTTAGATTTTTGCGCATCGTGGGGACCGCTGATTTTGGGGCATACTAATCATTCGGTTACTAATGCGGTATGGAAAAGTGTCAAGTGCGGTTCCAGCTTTGGTGCCTGTCACAAGAATGAAACAACTCTAGCCCGAATGGTAGTCGCGGCTGTTCCGTCTATTGAACAGGTCAGATTTGTTAATTCCGGTACAGAAGCGGTTATGAGTGCGATACGGTTGGCCCGGGCTTTTACAAAAAGAAAGAAAATCGTTAAGTTCGACGGATGTTACCATGGACATGCAGATTGTCTTCTGGTATCCGCCGGATCAGGTATGGCTACCGCGAGTATGTCGTTTTCTGCAGGTGTACCAGAAGAATTTATTAGAGAAACAATTAGCATTCCCTTTAATGATTTGAATGCCTTTAAGCGAGTAGTCGAAGAATATCGTAATGACATTGCAGTTGTCATTGTTGAGCCGGTGCCTGCTAACATGGGCGTTGTGCTTCCAAATCCGGGGTTTCTTTCTGAATTGAGAGCTATTACCCGGACTTATGGGATTCTCCTTATTTTTGATGAGGTAATTACCGGATTTAGATTGGCATATGGTGGTGCGCAGGAATATTTCGGGATTACTCCTGATATAACCTGTTTGGGTAAGATAATTGGCGGAGGGTTTCCGGTGGGTGCATACGGAAGTAGTACAGAACTGATGTCGATGCTTGCTCCACTCGGACCTGTTTATCAGGCCGGGACGTTATCTGGTAATCCCATAGCTATGGCCGCTGGAATTGCCACTCTTAAAGCGTTGCAAAAAAAAGGTTTTTATGAAGAACTTGGTCAAAAGACAGCGTATTTTATTGCATCACTGAAAGAGATAATAAAAGGCAAAGAAATCCAAATCAACTCGATAGGTTCAATGTTCACTATGTTTTTTTCAAGCCGGAGCGTATCAAATTTCCAGGATGCAAAAAAATGTGATACTGCAAGGTTTGCTGATTTCTATCAGGCAGCTTTGTCTCGCGGCCTTTATTTTTCCCCGTCGCAATTTGAAGCGAATTTTATTTCTACTGTTCATTCAGAGCAAGAATTAAACAAAGCAGTTAGAATTATCGGAAGCATAATTAATAGTGTTGGTTGATATCAGATAGAAAAACTGCATTTCTTGAACTCTTTTGCTGAAGGTAACACTTGAATAGCACAATAGTTAACAGTGTCGGTGACTACTGATAATTTTATATCAAAATCTTTTTTATTTAATGCGTGGATCATAATGTATAAGTTGTACGGCCAGTTTTCTGCGCTGGTTCTTTTGTAGCAGTGGGAGATAAACTCCAAGTGCGCTAATTTTTCCCCATATTTATCACAATCATCTTCATTAACCTGTATAGCTACCATAGCATTGTAGTCGAATTGTAGTGAATGGTGGTTAAGAACTCCTGCAAACCGCTTGATTATTTTATGTTCCAGGTAGCCAGATATCAAGCGGATCAGTTTTTCCTGAGAGATCCCCAAAATTGCCGCGTACTTTTGAAATGGTTTTTTTACGAGCGGTATATTATGTTGGATATGAGAAAGTATTGTCTTATCCTGTTCAGATAGCAAAAGAGACCCTCGTTTTATATATTTTTTCTGCAGGCAGAATCATAATTGCCTCAACCCCTTCCAGTTTTCTTAAAGTATCAATGTGCTTCTCTATTTCTGTCTTATCTGGCGAAGTAATAGTAAACCAGAGGTTAAATTCGTGATTGCGTTCGTAGTTATGGGTAACACCGGATATCGCATTGATTTTGGCGGCAATGGGCTCAATAAAAGCCGGATCCACTTTGGCTCCTGCCAGGATACTTGTATATCCTAAGGTATGTGCGTTAAGAATTGGCTTAATATACTTTATTATGCCTTCCTTCTGTAGTCGTTTGAGCCGTTCAATAAGAAGGTCTTCTGCGATACCTAATTCCGTAGCGAGGTGGAGGAACGGCCTTGATTTTAAAGGGAAGTCATTTTGAATTAGCTTAAGTATTCTTTTGTCCAGTGTATCCATCTTACTAGCCCTCAAGAAAAAAGCAGGAGCTGTCGGATTCCAGAAAGTCGTTCGTTTCATAGTAGGCTCTGGAACGACACCCTCCGCATATGTTATGCGATCCGCATTTTCCGCATTTTCCCTTGTAGTTATCACGGTTCCTTAATTGAGTGAATAGCTGCGAATGGTTCCATATCGTATCAAGCTTAAACCCGGTATTTCTGAGATCTCCGGCTTCAATATCCAAAAAACCACATATCTGTACTTTGCCCCGGGAAGAGATGAACGCGAAATTAATGCCGCCCAGACAGCCTCTGGTAAATGAATGGAGCGTATTTGTTTTGACAGAATTGTTATAATTATTGCTGTTAAGCCGCGCATAATAGGGTGCACAGGTCGGTTTGATCTGTAATTGGCTATGGTGCTGTAATTCTTTAATGGAGAGCAGTGCTTGCCGGTATTGATCTTTTTCCAGGCACAGGTTATTAATCGTTTTTCCTCTGCCGGTTGGCACAAGGATAAACGGATGCCAGGCACACGCTTTGAGTTCGGTTACCGTATCAACTATTTGTGGGATTGTCTGCCAATTAAGGTTCGATATGGTTGTATTAATCTGAAAATCCAATCCAATCTCATTTAGAATTCCGGCAGCTTCCCTGACTTTGGCATAGGACCCTATAATTCCACGGAATGCATCATGCCCTTCCTGGTCAAAAGCATCCATGCTCAGACTGATCCTTTTAATGCCGAGCTGCTTAAATGCCAGAGCTTTCTGCCGGTCCATATACCAGCCGCAGGTTGCAAGTGCCATCGGCAGCTTATATTTGTTGCCGATTTCTATTATGTCAAATATGTCTTTTCTTGCCAAAGGCTCTCCTCCTGTGATAATGACCAGTGGTGCCGCAAAGGAAGAAATATTGGCAAATAAATTTTCTATTTCATGGATATTGAGTTCATTCGTAATGCCTTGTTGGGTACAGGAGCCCCTGCAATGCCGGCATTGTAAGGGACAGGTAGAGGTGACTTCTAAAGCCAGGATGCGAAGTTGATTATTCATGCTGTGCGATCTCCTCTTCAGATAAATAACAGGCCGGGTCTTCTTGCCACTGGTCCCCATGTATAATCTCGGCCCTTACTCTCAAGCTTCCGCCGCACATTTCTACATAGGCACACCGGGAGCATTTTCCTTTGAGTAGAGGCAGCCTGTTACGAAGTCCCCTAAGCAAATCATCGCGTTCATCGGTCCAGATGTCTGCAAAAGACCTTTCTCGTATGTTGCCGAAAGTATAATGCATCCAGAACTGGTCGGGATGTACATTTCCATAAAAATCGATTTCGCCAATTCCGATTCCTGTGCTGTACCGCCCGCCCCCGTTCCAGAGTAAATGTTTTTTGATCTCCGTTGCTTTTTTCTTGTCTTTTTTCATCATTTTCAGGTAAAGATAAACGCCATCAACATGGTTATCGACGGTCAGGATATCTTTTTTTATTCCCTGTTTAGCATATTGTTCGGCTTTTTCGATAATCAGGTCGAGTGCCATCCTCGATTCCTGGGCAGACAGCAAGTGTTTTGACTGTCCTCTGCCTGCAGGTACTAAGTGGTAAAAGCAAACTCGCGGAATGTTCTTTTCTTCAATAAACTTGAAAATATTTTCAAGGCCTGCGATAGTGTGTTTTGTCATAGTAAGGCGCAAACCTGTTTTTATTCCTTCTTTTATGCAGTTATCAAAGGCGTCGGATGCACGAGCGAAGGCCCCGCTTACGCCCCGAAAATCGTCATTGATAGTTCCTATGCCGTCAAGGCTAATACCGATGTAGGAAGGATTAAGTGCACGTAATTGTGCGGCAAGCTTATGATCAATCAATGTTCCGTTCGTAGAAAGTACTGTGCGTAATCCGAGATCTGATGCATAACCGAGCAATTCGAATATATCCGAACGCATCAGTGGTTCGCCTCCGGAAAAAAGCACAGCTTTAACGCCAAAGTCTCGTAACTGGGTTAAAAGATTTTTTCCTTCCGCGGTAGTGAGTTCATTTTCGTAGTGATGCGCAGTTGAATCCGAATAGCAATGAACGCATTTCAGGTTGCAACTTTTTGTACAGTTCCAGACAATTATCGGTTTTCGTTCTTTTGCCGAAGGTATGTTGCCCCAGGGATTGTCCGTATCCCTGGATTCTCCATACCGCAGGTTATTGTGAGGGAAGTCTTCATCGCACCATAGTTTGCTAATGCTTATCATAATTCATTTTGTCCATTTCCAATAATTATAGTGTAGGTCTTTTGACGTTCAGAATACAATCTATCAGACTGTCAATTGTTGCCTGTTTTGCTACAATAATTTTCTTGTGTCCAAATTTTTCAAGTTCAGCAGCAGTGATTGCTCCGATACAGAAAGCGGTAAAATCGATAGTGCCGGGGTTTTGGACCGCATAGAAGTGCCGGACTGTAGATGAGCTCGTAAAAATAACATAGTCATCATTCTTCAACTCTATGTCAAGTGTGTCAGGGCTTATTGTGGCATAAATATCCAGTACTGTAACGGTTGCCTGTCTATTCTTCAGTTCATCAGGGAGCACCATTCGGGACTCGGCTGATCTTGGTAATAAAATATTTTCAGAGGAAAGGTCCAGGGGGAGCATCTCCAGTATTCCTTCTGCCATATATTCCCGGGGGACGCTGTCAGAAATAATTCCATATTGTTTAAGATGATCTGATGTTTTGGGCCCTATAGCAATAATTTGTTTCCCTGCAAGCTGACGCGTATCCAGATTTTTAGAGAAGAGCTGTTTCATGAAAAGGTCAACGGCATTCGGGCTGGTAAATATAATCATGGTAAATTTATTCAGAAACCGGTTCTTTAATTTTTGCAGGTTTTTTTTCAGCGGCACGATTTGAATGATCGGACGTTTGACTACTGTTGCACCTAAATCATTAAGTTTTTGTGTGATTTCCATTGATTGTTCCAATGTTCTGAGCACAATGATCCGTTGTCCGAATAATGGCTTGGATTCAAACCAGTTCAGTGACTCTCTGAGCGTTACTACATTACCTACAACGAATATAGCTGGCGCGGTTAGTTTTTGTTCTTCTTTTTTTTTGCAAATATTCCCTAATGTTCCGATAATTGTTTTTTGCCAGGGAAGCGTCCCTTCGCGGATTAATGCTGCCGGCGTATTTGTATTAAAATCAGAACGGGTAAGTAGCTTATCGACCAGTTCTGCGAGATTGCTTATTCCCATAAGAACAATAATTGTATCAGCAGCGGGTATCTTCAGGTTGTCGAGGGTTTTTCCTTCCATCATATGCCCTGTAATTAACGCTACTGAGCTCGACAACTCTCTGTGCGTTACCGGTATCCCTGCGTATGCTGGTACTGCAAGTGCAGAGGTGATTCCTGGGATGACCTCAACTTCTAATCCGAGTTTGATAAGATACTGCATCTCTTCGGCACCCCGGCCAAACAGGAACGGGTCGCCGCCTTTTAACCTGGCAACGATATTGGCCTTTTTTGCCTCTTTGTATATCATTCGGTTGATTTCCGATTGGACCGCTGAATGGTTGCCTTTTCGTTTTCCAACATTGATGAGTTTGGCATTTGGTTTGCAAAGCAAGAGTATGTCATGATTTGCCAGACTGTCGTAGAGTACTGTATCAGCAGACTGCAATATTCTCATGGCTTTCATGCTAATTAATTCAGGATCTCCCGGACCGGCACCGATAAGATATACTTTTCCTTTATTCATCGAGCAACCTCTTAGCTTTTGTTTCTAAATCGGCGATACCAGAAGTTTCGACGATATTTAACGGGTCGAGGGCAAAAAATTTGTCCCAAAAATACTTCCGTTTACTTTGGGACGGGTATCGGTCCTTGACTACGGGACGCAAGCTTTTCAAGTAAATAGCAAGCATGCCATAGTTTTTGCCTATGTGCTCACCGATTTTGTCTCTAATAATTTTAGCAAGGTAGGGGCTGGCTCCGGCAGTGGAAACTGATACGGTGACCGGACCGCGGATAAGGACCGCCGGTACAATAAAATTGCATAGCTGAGGATCGTCCACAACATTACAAAGGATGTTGTGTTCAGTACAAAGGCTTGAGATGGTTTGATGGAGTTGGTAATTATCTGTTGCTGCAAACACGAGACAATACTTTTTTTGAAATAGAATAGCCTGATCAAAACTTTTATAGAGAAGATTAATGTTTTTTTTGTTTCGTAGTTTTTTAAACTCTTTTGTAAAAGTCTCGGAGACCACATCCACTAAGGCTCCATTGGCAAGTAAACTTATTACTTTGTGGAGCGCTACCGTGCCGCCTCCGACGACCAAACAAGTTTTTCCGGTAACGTTGATGTTGATTGGGTAATAGTTCATGATAGGTTTTTCCGCCATGATAGAAATCTTCTGCCCAATTCTTCTGCAAGCATTATGCTATGCGACTTAGCTCCAGTAATAAATGATTCATGGAACCGTGATCCTGAGATATCTGAAATAAATCCTTTCATAGTGATGCTTTCTTCGTTTGTTGTTGTGAAGAGGCCTAACGGGACATTGCAATCAAATCCTACAATTTCCAGAAATCGCATTTCCATCCTTGATTTAAGTTCCTGTTCGCGATCATTTATCGCAGTAAGTATATCCTTATTTAAAGTATCGACTTTTCGGGCCTGTATTGCCAATACTCCCTGTCCTGGGGCTGGAGGGAACTCATCCTGATTAAATCGCTCTGCAACTCTTGCCTGCATGCCGAGTCTGATAAGCCCGGCTTCTGATAAGATTATTCCTTCAAATTCGTTATTGTCAATTTTTTTCAATCGGGTATCAACATTTCCTCTAACCTCGACTGTATTTATATCCGGACGGATTCTCTCAGCCAGAATTTTACGTCGCATACTACTTGTCGCAATACGTGAACCTGCCGGCAGATCGATCAATCGCCGGTTGTTTTGGGAGACAAGAACATCGGCAGAGGATTCAGGCGGAAGAAATGCGCAGAGTTCAAGTGAAGGGTGCATAGCAGCAGTAATATCCTTAAAACAATGAATAGCGCAGTCTATTTCTCCGGTTAAAAGTGCTTGTTCGAGTTCTTTAATAAATATTCCTTTACCACCGATTTGGTTTAATGGTGTTGTTTTATCCCGATCTCCCGACGTAGTGATAATGATCTTTTTTATCTCAAGATCCGGATTACAGGGGTGGAGGAGTCCTTCTATTATTTGGGTCTGCCGCAGGGCCAGTGCACTACCTCGGGTACCTATTTTCAACAAGTGTTTCATATGAGTACTTTTTCCTTATGCCATTTGGTGTACGAGCCAACAGACTTATTTATTATTTCTACAACTTTATCTATTTCTGAAGTTCGTTTTTTTAACGTATCCTCTGATATTTTTTTAAGATCATCTATGTTAAATAAAGTAATTTTAGCTATGCCGTCAATCTCTGGATCAATATTTCTCGGAACTCCCATATCTATAAACGTTACAGGTGTTTTGAAATGACGTCCATACAGGTTGTCATAATTAATTATATGCGACGGGGATGCGGTCGCGGCAACTACAATGTTATATTCATCTAGATGATCGTAGATCTGTTCATATCGAATATAGTTACAGTTATAGTATTTGCTGAAATGTTCGGATTTTTTAATAGTTCTATTCGCTATGGTTACTATGGTATTGTTATCTTTTTTTATCCTGTTCAATAATCCGAAGCCCATCTTGCTTAGCCCAATTATCAGTATTTTTTTTGCCGGTAAATTTACGGTATGTTTCTGTATCAGGTCGTAGGATACGGAAAACACCGAATATGCGCCTTTGCCGATGCCTGTTTTTGTTCTAATATTTTTTCCCACTGAAAAGGATTTCTCGAATAACTTTTTAAGAAATGCTCCACTGCATCCTGCGCAAACGCTTATTTGGTAAGCTTCCTTTACTTGTCCTAATATTTCATTTTCTCCAATGACCATAGATTCGAGACCTGAAGTTACACGAAAAAGGTGGTCTGCCGCTGCTTCGCAGGTATACTTATAAAATATTTTAGCCAGCAAGGAATATTCAATGCCGCAATAACTCGAAATGGCGTTTAACAGACTATTGGTAGAATAATCGGTATCTTGGGTGACAAAATAAAATTCTGTTCTATTGCATGTTGATAGAACAACAGCTTCGGTGATTTTAGTCTCCGGGCTAACAATGGATTTCAAAAATTTTTCTTTATTATGTGAATAAAAAACAAGTTTTTCTCTTGTTTCAATTGGCGTGGCGTTAAAATCTGTTCCCAGAACTACGGTGTGTGTATGTATGTGCATAAGTTATATTATATACAATGTTTTGTTATTCACTCAAGTTCCTGCTTTGATATTAATTGATAGTATGTAGATTTTTTTACCACCGTTTTTTATTTTCAGATATATCAAGCAGAAAGGCCATTACATCAATATTTCCTCTATGAGATCTAGGGTGATCATTTTAGACTTTCCAAATAGTAAGTAGCAGGATAGTATTAAACTACTATGAAAGTTCTTTTGATCCAACCTCCCATCGAAGACTTCTATCTTACGGAAATCCGCACCTATCCTCTGGGATTGCTCTATCTTGGTACGTTGCTCAAGAAAAATGGTGTGGACGTAAGTATCCTTGATTGCTTGAAGCCATATAAGAAAAAAACCATTCCTTTACCGAAAGAATTTAATTATTTAAAAGAGGTGTATTCCGAAAAAGAGATTGGTCCTCTTAAGCTGTTTGGTGCCTACTATCGATTCGGGCTGACAGATGACGAGATAATCAAGAAAGTTTGTGAGCTAAGTCCCGACTATATTGGCATTACCTGCAATTTTACGGCTTATTTTAATATCGTTGCGGCACTTGCGGAAAAAATAAAGGCCGTATTCCCGAATACAAAAATAATAATCGGGGGATATCATGCAACGGTCTATAAAGAGGATATTCTGCTTAAACATTCCTGTATAGATAAGGTCATCAGCGGTTCGGATGAGAATGATTTCCTTCGGGTGCTTGGCCTGCCCGAAGATGAGTCACACTGTTTTACCCGGACTGTCCCTGATCGATCGTTAATTAATTCTTCCTATTATAAAATGCACAGGAAAAACTTCAGCTTTTTGATAGCTACCAGAGGTTGTCCCAGAAAATGTACGTTTTGCACAGTTGCTTCGATGCACGGAAGCAATTTCATTAAGCGAAGTGTTGCTTCGATACTTGAGGAAATGTCCTATCTCTGTCATCATGAAAATGTACGGGTCTTTGATTTTGAGGATGATAACCTGAGCCTCGATAGGAACTGGTTTGACGAGCTTTTAGCGGGAGTCACTGAAACCTTCCGGAATGATGACATTCGATTATATGCCATGAATGGGATATCTGCGGAGACGCTTAGTGAAGAGCTGCTTCAGAAAATGTGGCAGGCAGGGTTCCGTAACCTAAACGTCTCACTGGTCACCGCTCAGGATAGCCTTAAGGAAAAGCTGAGGCGCCCATTCTTGAACGAACAATTTGAACTGGTTGTGAAAGCTGCAGTGCTTCTTGGTTTTGAGGTTACTGCTTATCTAATAATAGGGCTGCCGGACCAGACGAAAGAAGATATTCAGGAAACTATCGAATATTTGAGCGGGCTCAATGTCCTGATAGCTCCGTCTATTTATTATCCTCCGCCCGGAACTGAGCAGTTTTCAGAGTTGGTTGCGGGCAATCGGGTTGATCCGGATAACTGGATTTCGTTCAGGTCCTCGGTGTTCCCGGTAGAAACAGATTTTTTATCCCGAAAAGATCTGGTTTATTACTTCCAGTATATAAGAATGTTGAATTTTTATAATGAGATAAAGAAAAAGTATGCTTCAGCGTTAGGATCGATAGCTGATCTTAATTCGATAAGTCCATTCCTGTTGGAAAATATAGACGTGCAGAGAGCAACCGAAGAAGAAATCGGGATCGCACAGCTGAAAGAATATCTGGCCTCGGGAAAAATGCTGAGAATATATAGAAAATAGAATGTTCTGCCCGGTCCTGAATTGCCGGGGGTGATTCTGGGGGACTATGGTCAAACATTTAGAATCGCAATTGATATATTCAAAATTTTAATAATATCTTTAAAAAAAGAAGGTAATAAAGTAGAATATACGATGGCTGCCAGGCTTCGAGTATCCAATTTAATTACAATTATTATTGTGAAGGAGAGTCGGAATGAATATTGTTGAAATGAAAAATATAAAAAAGAATTATCCTTTAGGTGAGACTGTTGTTCATGCAGTTCGCGGAGTATCGTTCGACGTCCAGGAAGGCGAATTCTTATCGATCATAGGACCTTCCGGGAGCGGCAAGACGACCCTGCTCAATATGATCGGGTGTATCGATATCCCTTCCGAAGGGAGCATGAAGATCGCCGGTAAAGAGATTACAACAATGAAAGACAAAGAACTTACGGATCTTCGCCTCTATAAAATAGGGTTTATATTTCAAACATTTAATTTGATCCCTGTCCTCAATGTTAAGGAAAACGTTGAGTTCCCGCTTCTTCTCATGAAGAAATATTCAAAAAAGGAAATAAGTGAAAGAGCCAGTCAGCTTATCGATGCTGTCGGTCTTACGGAGCATATTAACCACAAGCCGTCCGAACTCTCCGGAGGGCAACGACAGCGAGTTGCTATTGCTCGGGCGCTGGTCACCAAACCGGGTATTGTCCTGGCTGATGAACCGACCGCCAATCTGGACTCGGAAACCGGCGGTTATATTTTAGAGCTTATGAAAGAAATGAACGAAAAAGAAAAGACGACGTTTATCTTTTCTACCCATGATCCCGATGTTATCAAATACGCGAAGCGTATTGTCAGGATCAAAGATGGTCTACTGGCAGAATAGCTGGATAAATAAAGGATCTGAGGAGTATTAAGATGCTGAGTTTAAAGATTGCCTGGAGAAATATTTATCGTCATAAAGGTAAAAGTCTTGTAATTGGAGTAATCCTGTTTTTGGGCGCATGGATAATGACCGTAGGAAATGGTATCATTTCCGGTTTGAATGAAGGGCTCAAAGAGAATATTGTTAACCGGTTTACCGGAGACATAGTATTAATATCCGATAAACAGGTTAAGAAGGATGTTTTGTTCCCAATGATGGGCGAATCGATTGAGGTGATCAGTGGGTATCCTGCCATCAAAGATGTGCTTACCCAACAACCCTATGTCGATAAGTTCCTTCCGGCTGCACAGGGTGCTGCTATGGTGCTTAGTGATGCAGGTGAGCCGGATTTATACTTTTTGTTAGGTGTTGATTTCGCTCAATACCAGAAGATGTTCGATAATGTTGAGACTGTCGAAGGGCGCCTGCTTAAGCCTGGAGAGAGAGGATTGCTCCTTACTACTGTTAACAGAAAAATGCTCTATGATTATCTCACCAATTATTGGGTTATTCCAGAAAATTGCACGCTTGCAACTGCAAACCTGACCCCGGAGGCCAAAGCGAATATTCAGCGGTTACAGGTTCGGGATAAGCTGGTTTTTATGGGGTTCAGTGATAAGAATACCACCCTTGATATTCTCTCCCCGGTAAAAGGTGTCATCAAATATAAATCCTTTAATAAGTTTTGGGGCTTTTTTAATATTATTGACCTTGAATCGTTTCGAGAGTGTTTTGGCTACGTTACTGCTGCCGATAGCTCAGCTCAGGTCGATGACGAAAAAAAAGCCTTATTAGCGATGGATGAATCGAATCTTGAAGGTTCTTTCTCAATGGATGGATTGGTCTCAGAAATGAAAACCGATGATAGTATTTTTGACTCGTCGTCAATCCAGAAAGAAACTGAGAAACAGCAGATAGCGATTGATACGGACAAGGGGTCCTTTAATCTGGTGTATATCAAGCTAAAACCTGGAGTGCCTTTGGATGTCGCCGTTAAAAAGCTAAACAAAGCGTTGAATGATGCACATGTGAATGTTCAGGCAATTACCTGGAAACAAGGTCTTGGCCAGATTGCCGATATGGCAATGTTGATGAAAGGTGCTCTGTTTGTTTTTGTAACGTTCATCTTTTTTGTTGCCATTATAGTTATTATGAACACACTGAGTATGGCAGCCTTGGAGAGAATTCCGGAAATAGGAATGATGAGGGCGGTCGGCGCGAAAAAAAGCTTTATATCATCAATGTTCTTATATGAGACAGCGATGCTATCGTTTGTATTTGGCGGTATTGGGATTATATCAGGTATCGTTACCGTTAAGATTCTGGCCTTAATGAATATAACAACAGCAAATGAAATGTTGCAATTGTTTTTTGGCGGAGACAAATTTCAGCCTCTTCTGAGCATGTCCGATATTATTCTGGGAATTGTTCAATTAGCTGTCGTAACACTTATCGCGACGATTTATCCTATGATTGTTGCGAGACGCATAACCCCACTTGAAGCAATAGCGAGAGATTAAGGAGAAACCTATGAGTATATTATTTGATATCAGTATGAGGAATTTATTTCGCCAGAAAAGAAGGAATGTTTTGCTGGGAATTGCCATAGCTTTTGGGATGATGATCCTGGTTATCGCTAACTCCTTTTCCCATGGTATCTCTGATTCCCTTCTCAATAGAGTTATCGTTTACGTCGCGGGACATATGGAGATCGCAACACTGGAGGAAGGGAAAATGAGATTCCCCATTATGCGCGACAAAGACCGCTTTCTTAAGATCATCAATGAAAATGTTAAGGACATAAAGCGTATCGAAGAAAGTCTTTCTATTTTTACCAAAGCGATCGGTAATGGAAAGAGCGACAATGTCGTGCTTGTTGGAGTTAATCCGGATAAGGAATTTTATGGTTTTTTTAAAGCTATATCTGGAAAGAGCACTGACTTTATGGATGAAAGCATACGAAATCCTGTAATCATTTCTGCTGAAAAGGCGAAAAGCCTTAATGTTAAACTGCATGACGTTTTGCGCGTGCGGCTCCAGAACGTTTATGGACAACAGCAGACCGATGTCCTCACTATTGTTGCAGTTGTCAAATCAGAGAACATGTTTATGGATATGGCAATATACCTGAGCCGAAAAAACCTTAAGCAACTGGTTGGGTTAAAGCCTTATGAAACCGGTAGTTTGCAGATAATACTAAATAATCCGAAAATAGCTATTGAACAAGCGAATAGCCTCTATAAGAAGCTGACCCCCGGAGTTGCGGCAATCTATGGAGAATTGAAGTATAAAGATACCTCCGTTCCCGCAACAACTCTGGCATTCTACCGGAATGATGCTTCTTTGGCTGTGATAACTAAGAATATAGTTTTTGTTTCAGGGGACGTGAAAGAAGCCCTTGGAAAAGAAGGCGTTATTCTTAGCGGTAAGTTAGCTGCATCGCTCAAGCTTTCTGTCGGTGATACCTTCGATAGTGTCTATAAAAACAAATATGAGGGTGGATATACTACTAACAATTATACGGTTAAAGCTATTTATACTGTTCTGCCGACGATACTTCCCGATAATGTCCTGCTGTTGAGTGACAAGCTTTTTTATAAGACCTATTATAGAAATCTTCCTCCGGATGCTAGTAACGAAGTCTACCAGCCACCGACGAGTAACCTTGTGTATGCAGCACTCGGCAAAGAATGGAATTTGCTCAAAAGGACAAGTAATTCAGATGAATATATGAAAAAGATGAAAAGTATAATTGAGGATAAGTCTGCAGTTGCTGTAATGGATGTTCGTACTATGTACGAAACGGCTAGTAGTGTGTTGCAGATGGAAAAAGTGCTTAATCTTATCACGTTAACTGCGGTAATGGTTTTGTTTTTTATAATTTTGATCGGCGTGGTGAATACCTTACGAATGACCATCCGTGAACGGACTCGTGAAATAGGGACGTTACGGGCTATAGGGATGCAAAAACCTGATGTCCGTAACTCTTTTATAGTAGAGACCCTTTTGCTGACTTTTATGGCATCGATTGTCGGTATTGTTGCAGCCTTTATTGTTATGGGCTTGACTCATTTTATCACGTTCAATACCGTGACTGCGCTCAATATATTATTGGTGAACAAACATTTACATTTTGTTCCAAGTGTTTTCGGTATTTTATTTAACATGCTCTTGATCTTGGTAATTGCCGGATTAACATCATATTTCCCGGCGAGAAGGGCAGCAAGCCTTTCGGCGGCTCATGCGCTAAGGCACTTTGAATAATGAACGAAAAAATCAAAAATCGAAAACAATTAAGGAGAAAGTAATAATGAGAAAATGGATTCTAACAACGCTATGTGTGATTTGTTTGGCGGGTTCAGTGCAGGCGGAGAGCAAAATAACTCAGATTATGAATAGCATAGATGAGCTTCAGGATATCAAGACTGATATTACCGCAAAAGTAAAGATGACACAGCAAAAGGTGACCCAAGGCATTAAAGCCACTGAAATGATTTATTATCGCAGGGATAAAGATGATTCTTTTCTTATCCTTATGACCGGTCCGGAATCAGAGAAAGGAAATGGCTATCTGAAATCAGGAGATAATTTCTGGATGTACAGACGCAATACCAGGACCTTCCAGCATATTAATCGTGACGAGAGTATCGGGGGTTCAGATGCCAGTGCGGACGATTTTGAGAAAAGAAAGCTTGTTGACCTGTATAAGCCTGCGCTTGATGGGAAAGGGCTGGAATCCATCGTAGAAGAAGTCCTGGGAACTATTCCGGTATATAAAATAAAATTAATAGCAAAAGTCAGTGATGTTAAGTACCCTTCTTTAACTTACTGGGTCCGTAAAGATAATTTGCTCCCGCTAAAGGAGCAGTCGTATTCTCTTTCAGGAACGCTGATGGAGACCGCCTATTATCGAAAATATACGCTCATTGATGGAAAGTATGTCTTCATACAAGCAATGTTCATTGACGAGTTCGAAAAAGGGAATAAGACTATGGTAGAAATATCCGGTATTTCGACGAAGAAAGTAGAAGATTCTGTTTTTACCAAAGCTTATCTTGAAAATATAAGTAAATAAAGGAACTGCCTATGTCTACGATGCGATCACATATTTTCCCGGCTATTTTTTTGCTCTGTTTCGGAACTTTTGCGATAGCCGAAGAACTTGTTAATGAGAGCGAGATGTTTAACGAAACGAGTTCGGTTATCGAGACCGGCAACATTATGGATGATGCGGTTGGTGCGATACTTGAGCAAGAGAGCGTTTCCTTTACCGGAAGTATCCTGTCAAAAGGGATATATGCCATGGACCGTTCCTGGATCGAGAAGAGGGCCGGATGGAATAACAATACCTTAACCAACTATACTGATGCGAATTTGTTTCTGGATGTAAGGTTAAAAAAAGGTGTGAAGGCCTTTATCAATCTTGAAGTGGCAAATGCGGCTCAAAAGCTGGCCGTTTCCGGGAACTCTCTGGCGTTTTCAGTTAAAGAATTTTTTATTGATATGAACGTGAATCAGGGTATCTATTTTCGTACCGGAAAACAGGTTTTGCAGTGGGGACGAACATATTTCTGGAATCCTACGGATCTCATTAATATTGAGAAACGCAGTTTTCTTAATATTAATCATTATCGGGAAGGGGTTTATGGCACAAAGGTCCATGTCCCATTTGGAGCAAGCAAGAATATCTATCTGTTTTGGGATTTTTCAGAAGCAGGAAATTTTGATAGAACAGCACTCGCCGGGAAGCTGGAATTTCTCATCGATAATAGCGAATTGGCTTTTTCTGCATGGAAGAAGAAAGGTTCTCTTCCGGTTTATGGCTTTGATTATTCAACTAAAGCCGGTGATGTCGACGTAAAGGGTGAGGTAAGCCTGTCATATGGCGAGAACAGGCCAAAACTTATCGTTGATGACCACGGCAACGTTTCTAGCCACATAATAAAAGACAGATGGATTCCAAAAGCCAGTCTAGGCTTAACGAAGTCATTTGAATGGGAGCTTAAAGATAGAATAAATGTTATTGCAGAGTTTTACTACAATAACAGCGGGTATAACAAGAACATGTTCAAAAATTCCGCCACAAGGTCCACATTCATAAATAATTATTATGAACAGAATTACTCCGGTGTTTATTATGCTGCTTTATTTACTACGATAAATAAATATCCTATTACGGATATGACGTTTAATACCAACATTATAAGTAACTTAAGCGACGGTTCGGCGATCCTGGCAATGGGAGTAGGCTATGTTATGGTAAATAACTTTACCATAGGATGTGCACTTAATAGTTTTTTGGGTCCGAAAAACGCGGAGTATACCTATTCGGACACCAAACTTTCTGCGGACGTCACTACAACGATAGTTTTTTAATTCTACCTATTAAAACCTTTTATTTCCATGAAGCGTAGCAAGCTGCCTTTGCTGATCATTCCTACCAGCTTTGCTTCTTGCATGACAAAGAAACTGTTTCGTTTTTCGGCATACATTTTTTTTAGTATATACATGAGTGTAGTGTCGGGAGAAACAAGACAGCTCTTGATAAGTGGTTTCATAATATCTTTTACTGTTTTTTTCTTCTGCTCTTCATAAGGAATGTTTTTCAGGTCAGAAAGTGTTATTACCCCTAACAGCTCATCATCGTCAGCTACCGGAAATCCTCTGTAACTGTAATGAAAGAAATAATTATTGATAAGATCATCAATGGTTATTCCGGAGGGAACTTGTATGACGTCTCTAATCATTACATCCTTTACTTTTACGCCCTCTAAGGATTGTTTAATAAGAAGCTGCTGGTATCCTCCTTGTGCAATCATTCGCAGGAATAATCCTATAAAAATGAGCCACAGTCCCCCGATAAACACCCCCTGGATGATATCCAGAATTCCAAGGAAAACAAGAACTAAGGCAAACCCCTGACCTATATTTGAGGCAATCTTTGTAGCTTGATTGAGCGAATGTGATTTCCACCATAAGAGAGCCCTGAAAATCCTTCCGCCGTCTAGCGGAAAAGCTGGGACAAGGTTAAATATCCCAAGTGCGATATTAATCCATCCGAGATAATTGAAGAGCGCAAATAACATGACGTGTATACTGCTTGCGAAGAAACCGTTGATTGACCAAAAGATGGCGGCTATGACAAAGCTGCTTAGAGGCCCGGCAATTGCTATTTTCAACTCGGTTTTCGGATCGTTTGGTTCTTCCGTAATATTGGCAATTCCGCCAAAAATGAACAGGGTGATCTCTGATATATTAATTCCTGCCCTAAGTGCTATCAGAGAATGAGAAAGCTCATGTATGATTATTGATAAGAAGAAGAAAAAAGTTGCCAGTGCTCCGGTAAGAAGATAGATCAGGGTACTTTGTCCCGGATAATACCTTGGAAAATAACCGAAAGTGAGGCTCCAGAAAACGAGAAAAAAGATGATGAACCATGAATAGTCGAGATTGATCTTAATTCCTGATATGGTTATAAGATTGATGTGGTTTCCATTCTTTTCTTTCATCTGATCATTTTTATCTGTCATAGCGGGGTCCTTTTATTGTTTTATTTTTATTAAAGAATCAAGGTTGCTTATTATTATCGAAGTTGTAGGGTGATACGATAACTTATTAGGACGATCATTGCTCGTTGGATTATAGGTCGATTATCGTGAGGGTCAAGTGCATAAATTGGCAACGTATATGAAAGAAATTGCCGATATACTTCTCTTGTCAGAAAGAGTATTATCTTCCATTGTTAGTATGTCCGAGACAACTGTTGTTTCGGAAAAATTAAATAGGAAGTCATACTTATGGGTCATAGTTCACATCATCATGATCATTCCTGGGGGCATGGGAAAAAGGCCAAAATTATTTTTTCCATTATTCTCAACTTTATTATCACCGGAGTTCAGCTTGTCGGCGGGGTGTTTTCGGGAAGCCTTTCCCTTATTTCTGATGCGCTTCACAATTTTAGTGACGCCTTTGCGCTTGTTACAAGTTATATCGCGATTAGGCTAAGTGAACAGGAGAGTACGGCGGAGAAAACGTTTGGTTATAAACGGGCCGAAATCATGGCAGCGTTATTCAATGCAGCGATTTTAATTCTTGCCTCTTTTGCGTTGTTCAGGAATGCCCTGGAGAGGCTAATCTCCCCGCAACCTGATAGTATTAATAGTAGTCTGATGATTCTTGTTGCAAGTATCGGTTTTCTTGCGAATACCTCCTCCGTCTTGCTTTTACGAAAAGATGCTCATGACAATATTAACATGAGGTCTGCGTACGTCCACTTGTTTACTGACGCATTAACGTCGCTGGCAGTAATCGCCGGAGGTATTCTCATCTATTTTTATCATATTTATTGGATTGATCCGGTCCTCAGTATAGCTATCGGAATATATGTTATAAAAGAAGGATATTCAATTTTAAGTACAGCAATAAGTATTTTGATGCAGCATACTCCTGAGCATATTGATGTACTGAAAATTCAGCAAATTATTGAAGAAATAGACGGGGTAAAAAATATACACCACGTCCATATATGGCAGTTGACGGAAGAAACAATCCATTTTGAAGCGCATATCAATGTGTCTAAAGATATGCTGATCAGCGAGAGCTGTCTTTTAAAAGATCAGATTGAGATGATATTAAAAGATAAGTTTGAAATAACCCATGTTATCCTTCAACTGGAATATGATTACTGTAAGAATATCCCCCTTATTAATAAATAACCTCCGATAGGTTCTTTCCTGTTACTCGTCACGATAGAGACGCATCCCTCTCTTATGTCGAACTCAGGTTGAAAGTCTCTACATCAAACCTAAATGACCAGTTGCTTTTTATTCCATTTTCGTTAATATATGCTCAATTCTTTAGGGCTGGAGGGCAAAGGTGAATCCGGTATTTATTTGTTTTGCAATCGCATTGGTTTTTAGCTGCATACCCTCTGCTCCCCGCTATGTTGAAACGAACTCCAGTGAGTCGAAGAGCTATGTGGTTTATGAAGATAGATCATTTTCTCAAAATAACCAGGTATGGATTCCTGTACTTGTTCTTAAGAATATACAGGAATCTGAACAGTACGCGATTGCAAGAGAGTTGCATATAAACTATCCCACAGTTAGTTTCGAACTATATTCTAAGGAAAGCTTGTTACAAAAAATGTGCAGCTATCACCAGAAAAAAATAGATTTTCCGACGAAAGAATATGATTTATTCTTTTTAGGTATAATAAATAAAATGTTTAATAAAGATAGTGACGAATTGAAATGGATGTTTATCTCGACAAAATATAAAGCTATTGAACTTGAATAGTTTTCCTGTTGACTGAATGTTTGTTGACATTCTTTAAGGCCTGCATAATGTTGTTGTTGTTCACTTCAGGCTTAACGATAATTGCGAGAACTCCGCTAATAACCGCAGCAATAAGGAATGCCGGCACAGGAATTAGGTACCATCCGTAGAAAAGGGAAATACAGGAAATGCCGAAAATGATCGTAGAGAACAATTTATTGGAAGCAAAAAGTATATAGATTAGGGACAATAACAGTAACAATATTCCAAGTTCAACAATAAATTCAAACATTATATTATACCAAACTTTATTAATTGTTGTGTGCGAAGAAATTTTATCAGTTAAAAATACAAATTGTCAATGATAAAGTACGCAATTCTCATTATCAAAAGTCATATGAGCATTTTAAGCTTATTGTGTGAAGGCTAATGAATATCCTGGGTTTTACTTCTCTGAAGGCACTTGATTTTCCCAGATAATTATTGCAATCGATTTCAATTTGCTTGCCGCTCAGTAGCTTCCTTGTACTAATAAGTATATTTTGCGTTAATGAGTTGTTTTCATTTTCTCTATACAATGAAGAATAGAAGTTCCATACTGATAAGCCTAGTTGGCTTGTTTTCATCACGTTATACACATTGCTTTCTATGAAGTTAGAGGGTTCTGTCTTTTTAATGTCAGATGTCACACTAAATGATTGTACATTCAAAGAGACTGCGAAGGCACAGGAACTGCTGACGAGCATAAGAAAAAAAGCTATTCTGAGTATCATTGTAAAAGGCCTGTTAACTTAAGAGTGATACTATTAATTATCTACTATTCATTGTCCTGAATGCAAGTTCTTATAATAGGAGGGAGGTTTTCTTTTCTCTGTTTTTTATTGTTTTAAGGAACTCGAACCAGATAATACTAATTATTCCTGCACTAAAACAGATGAACAGGTCATTCGGGTGGAGTATCTTGAAACGAAATAATCCTCTTAGAAAAGGAACATATAGAACTAGGGCCAAAAAAAGGACCGCCCCTCCAAGGACCCATCCCAGGGCACGATTATGGGAAGCCAGTGATGAGGGTATTGTCGTTAACCAGGAGCGATTGGTGAGTATGAGGCCAAGGTTTGCGATAATTAAGGTAGTGAATGTCATTGCTCGTGCTTCTGAAGCTCCTCGTCCAGAATTAAGTGAAAAGAAAAAGATCGTCAGAATAATGAAGAGGACGCTGAGTCCTTGTAACAGGCTGATGACAAGTACGTTTCTGTTGAACAAATGCTCGTGTTGTTTTCGTGGAGGACGGTCCATGATGTTTTTTTCTTCAGGTTCTGCTTCAAAAACTATCGAGCAGGTAGGGTCGATTATTAACTGTAAGAATGCAATATGGACCGGAAGCAGTACGAGTGGCCAGTTAACGAGTACTGGAATCAATGACATACCTGCAATGGGAATGTGGATGGATACTATGTAGGCCATAGCTTTTTGGAGATTATCAAATATTCTGCGCCCCATTCTTATTGCTGCAACAATCGATGAAAAGTCGTCGTCGAGCAGCACAAGTGACGCAGCTTCACGGGCGACATCAGTTCCTCGTCCTCCCATTGCAATCCCGATATTCGAAGCTTTAAGTGCCGGCGCGTCATTTATCCCGTCTCCTGTCATTGCGACTATTTCTCCGTTAGCTTTCAGTGCGTTAACAATTCGAAGTTTTTGTTCGGGTACTACTCTCGCGCAAATACCAATACTTTTTATCCGGTTCTGTAATTCAGAGTCATTCATGGTAGTCAATTCATGTCCTGTGATAACTTCGGTTGCTTGCTGGAGTTTGATCTGGCGGGCGATATTTTGGGCAGTTGCAGGATAGTCTCCGGTAATCATAATTATTCTGATTCCGGCTCTGTAACATTCATCGAGGGCTTCAGGAACTGAAGCCCGGATTGGATCTTCCAGTCCGATTAACCCGAGAAATAAGAAATTAAATGCATGTTGTTGACTCGGAAGTTGTTCTTTCCGAAAAGAAGCTTTTGCAACGGCGATGACTCTGAGCCCTTCGTTTGCCAGCATGCTGATTTTTTTCGATAAATCATCGATTTGGCTCGGGGAGAGATGACACAGATCTAATATGGCTTCGGGTGCTCCCTTGGAGGCGATAATGTAATCTTGCCCGTTAGGTGATTGCCAGACATGCGACATCGCGAGCAGACTTTTTGATAAAGGGTATTCATGAATAAGATTCCAATCATAATGGATATGCGGAGTATTTGAGAGTTTGTATTCTCCCAGTTTTTTTATGGCTTTTTCCATAGGATCAAATGGATCTTTTTGGCTTGCTAATATACTATATTCAACAAGCTCATGAAACTGTTCCGGGAGGCTCTCGTTTCTTTTCATTTCCAGGTCATAAAAATCGTTATTAGCAAATATTTTTTTTATTCTCATACGGTTAAGTGTTAACGTCCCGGTTTTGTCGACGCACAAGACAGTCGCAGATCCGAGAGTTTCAATGGCGGTAATTTTTCGGGTTAATACATTTTTACGAGACATTCTCCAGGCTCCGAGAGCCAGGAATATAGTTAATACCACAGGGAATTCTTCAGGTAATATCGCCATTGCCAGTGTAATCCCGGCGAGCAGTCCATTCAGCCAATCGTTACGTACTAAGCCATAGGTAAAGACAATGATCAAAAATAAAAAAAAACCAATCAAAGCTATTTTTTTAACAAGATCACCTGTTTCCTGTTGAAGTGGTGTTGGTTCCGGTTTTAGCGATTCTAAGGTTTTTCCTATTTTACCGATTTCTGTATTTGTCCCGGTAGCCGTGACTTTCGCAATCCCTTGTCCTTGGATAATAAGAGATCCTGAGTACACAAAAGGAAGATCGTCACCACCTGGAGCGACAGTAAGTGCGACTCCGTTCCAAGCTGATTTCCTGACGGGCACAGATTCTCCGGTTAGTAAAGATTCGTCTATCAGCAGATTGGTTTCCTGGAGCACGATGGCATCGGCAGCAACGCGGTCACCTTCTTTGAGTATCATAATATCCTCCCGGACAATTTCACGCCCGGCTATCCGTTTTTGAATCCCGCATCGAATAACGAGTGCCCGAGGACTTGATAACTCTTTTAGCGCTTCAAGGGCGTGTTCGGTTTTTCTTTCCTGATAAATGGTTATCCCCATGACGACGAATACGAAACTGAGTAAAAGTAAGGCTTCTTGAGGTTCTCCGAGCAGGAAGTAGATAATCCCTCCGGTTACTAGTAAAATAAACATCGGTTCTCGAAATACTTCTAAGGTGATCGCAATTACGCTTCTTTGTTTCGAAGAAGGAAGCTCGTTGTACCCTTCGTTTTGTGACCGTTCCTGCGCATCTTTTTCAGTAATGCCGGATAAATCCAGGTAATCAGGAGGTTTCATGCGTCTACTCCATCTATTTTGAATTCGAGTCGTAATGCGAACATTTAAAGATGGTTTTAATTATCATATAAAAGCATAAAGTAATTGATAAATATAAAATTTATAATAACAATCATAAGAACTAAGGTTAATGAACTCTATTTAACATAACGCCATGTTTTTGAATAGTCGCCAATTATCCGGGTTTAAATCCGGCCACAATGAAAAACGGTAAAATACAGGAATTCTCCTCAGTTCTTTATGCGATGAAAACCTGCCATGTAAACAGTAATCTTTATTGTTGACGAGAGCTGTCTTTGTTATAAAATGAACTCCCAAATAAATAACTAAATATAATGTTTTATAAAATGCTTTGCATTAGCCCAAATCGCCGGTTGATAACAAATTATTAATTGAGAGGATAAAAGGGGGGAATCAATATGGCAAGAGTTGCTATTAATGGTTTAGGAAGGATTGGGAGAGCTGCGCTTAAAGTCATTTTGGAAACGCCGGAACTGGAATTGGTAGCTGTTAACGACCTGGGAAAGATTGATAGTCTGGTTTATTTACTTAAGTATGACTCGGTTTATGGAAGGTATGAAAAAAAAATTGATGCCGATGATGATTTGTTGATTGAAGATAAGCGATACAAGTTCTTAAGTGTTAAAGATCCAGGAGGGCTTCCCTGGAAGGAATTGCATATTGATATTGTTTTTGAGTGTACCGGTGTTTTTACAAAAAAAGAAGATCTCCAGAAACACCTCAATGCCGGGGCACGGACGGTTATATTGTCGACACCATCGAAAAGCGAAGATGTCGGCACGGTTATTTATGGGGTTAATAGTCCCGAAGGTAATGTCAATCTGGTCTCGTGTGCTAGTTGCACTACCAACAGCATCGCTCCTGTTATCGAGATCATCGGAAGACGGATAGGCTTAAAGAAAGCGATAATGACAACGTTTCATGCATATACTGCGACTCAGTCTATCGTTGACTCGCCCAACAAGAAGCTCAGACGGGGAAGGGCGGCGGCGATTAATTTTGTTCCTTCATCCACAGGAGCAGCTATCGCGACAACCCGTGCCTTACCTCAATATAAAGGTAAATTTGACGGTATTGCGATACGTGGTCCGGTCCCGGCAGGGTCTATCTCGGATGTTGTTCTCATTACCGAGCGGACGACAAGTATTGAAGAAATTAACAATATCTTTAAAGAAGAAGCCGCGACGGAGAAATATATAGGTGTGATGAGGGTCACTGAGGATGAGGTAGTTTCTTCGGATATTATCAAGGATCCGCACGCTGCAATCATAGATCTTACGTTAACGAAGGTAGTTGATGGAGATCTGGTTAAGATAATGAGCTGGTATGATAATGAATGGGGATACACGAATCAAATGGTCAAAGAGGGCGTTGCCCTGGCCAAAACAATGTAATATATGTGCGATTAGAGGTAAGGCACTAACTTCCTGCCTCTAGTCGCTGTTTTTTATTTTTCGTAACTTATCCTGTATACTGTGCCGTTCTTGTCATCAGAAACCAGGAGTGCTCCATCCGGCATGACCTGGAGATCAACCGGACGGCCCCATGCTGCTCCGTTATCTTGTAACCAGCCTTCTGCAAAGGGTTGATATCCAACAGCCTTGTTGTTCTCCAGGCGTACGAGAGTTATCCGATATCCGATAGATACTGATCTGTTCCAGGATCCATGTTCGGCAATAAATATCTGGTTTTTGTATTCGGCAGGGAACAACGATCCCGTATAGAACTTCATTCCCAGAGCTGCGACATGAGGGCCCAATTCTATTTCCGGAGGTGTGAACTCGCTGCAGTCACGTAGTTTTCCGAACTCAGGGTCTGGAATATTTATCCCATGACAATAAGGGAACCCGAAATTGAGCCCTTTACGTGGAGCTCGATTGAGTTCGTCCGGCGGTTGATTATCGCCCATTAGGTCACGGCCATTATCGGTAAACCAAAGGTCTTCTCCTTCGGGATTCCAATCAAACCCGAGAGAGTTTCGAACTCCTCGGGCGTAGATCTCAAGTCCGGAGCCGTCAGGATTCATTCTCATTATTGTGGCATAATTTTCAACTTTGCTTATGCATGCATTGCAGGGAGCGCCAACGGATATATAGAGAAGTCCTTCCGGTCCGAAGGCTATATATTTCCAGCTATGGCTTTTCGCCTGAGGAAAGCTGTCATTGATTACTATCGGCGGAGGTGGATTGTAGATCCTATTTTCGATATTGTCAAAGCGAATGATCCGGGTAGCTTCAGCAACGTAAAGCGAGCCGTCTTTAAATGCGACGCCATTTGGCTCATTTAGCCCTGATGCAATTGTAATGACTTCGTCTGCTTTGTTATCTTTATTGTTGTTAATAATTGCATATACTTTTCCGGCTACGCGAGAGCCGACAAATACAATGCCTCCCGGGCTTAAGGTCATTGATCGCGCGTCGGGTACGTTTTCTGCATAGATAGAGATTTTGAATCCCTGGGGTAACATGATTTTGTCGATGGGTAAATCTTGCGTATAGCCTATCGAATTAGTCATAAAAACTAATGCTAATAGATACAATAACGATGAGTAATGAATTAATTTAACTATTGCTTTCATATCCACACGCCTCCTGACCATTGCTTGTTATATAAGTTGCTAATTATGGTATAGATATCGGTAGGGCTAATCAATTTTATCAGATGTTCCTGTATGGATTTCGTATGGTTTATATTGCTATGATAGTTTATTATTTATGAGCGGCGTTCATAGAGCACTGTCAGTTGGCAGGATGCAAGAAAATTTCCTTCAATCGCATTACGCACCTCATATCTCGTGAGCGACTCTTTTAGGTAAAGTATTCTATCGAGAGCGAAAAGATTAAAGATATAGCGATGCTCGCCTTTTTGAGGACAGGGCCCACCATAACCGATAGCACCGTAATCGTTAATTCCTTGTATTCCCATCCCTTCCGGATTTTTCTCGTTTGGAATATTTTCAGGTAGTGATCTTCTGCTTTCAGGAATGTTTATTATAACCCAGTGGCCCCAGGTTCCTTTTATCGAATCCACGTCTTCCAAAATAAGCGCAAAGCTTAATATCCGATTTGAAATAATCTGCCAGTCCAGAGGAGGAGAAATGTTCGTTCCATCACACGTATACTGTATCGGTATTCGCTGCCGATCTACGAAGGCTGCGCTTGTTAATTGAAAGTCCATGTCCTTTTTCCCCCTGTCCGAGGGCATTATACTCTAATTGTTATTAATGCCAATTGGGATGTTTTGGTGTGGTTGCTGGAAGAATAATCCGGGAAGAGCTTTGTGCCAATTCTTTGTTAAAGTAAAAATTCGGTGGACCTTTAATCCTTTAAAGGTTTCAATCAGGAATAAAGGTTCCAGCAAAATATCTATTGCTGAAATCAATAACCAAATATATTATGTCTATCCATAATATACTTGGTTATTGATAATAATTACTATGCAGGAAGGATGCCCGATGAAATTATCTGAATTTAAGGTTTTTCTTGTGTTATTAATAGTTATGACGAATACTGCTTTTGCTTTTATCCCAAACTATCATGATCAATCCGAACTTTTTCTTTCTTCTCCGGGAGCTTTTAAAACAGGCTACGAAGGCTATTATAATCCTGCATTATTGCAATATTTGGATTCTCCGGAATTTGACTATGTCTGGACAGCTTCTACTCATAGCGATCGGAGCGGATTGTTTTTCGGTGTGCCGGGACTTGGGCTGGGCGTTATAAAAAATAAAGATGCCAGCGGGCACATTAATGATTATCGGATTTCCAATGCATTTGGTGATCGGGATTTCAGTCTGGGGTTCGGGTATGGCTGGTCTGACGGGGATACTAACACTTTTAATAGAAAGAAGCTGTTCACTATCGGATCATTGTGGCGTTCTTCTGAATTTTCCTTCGGTATCGTCGGTAATTTCGAGACGAATGGCAAGGAACAGGAAGGGATTTATGATATTGCATATCGGCCATATGGCAATGAGTTTATAGCTTTGTTTGCCGATTATGCTGTAAAAAACAATGAAAAACCCAGTAAAAGAAGAAAAAGCCTTGGTGCCGTTATTGAGCCTTTTTCGGGTATTCGTTTTGCCACCCGCTATTTCAATAAAGATCATATTTCTTTTGGCTTGGACTTCAGCTTTGGCGGCACCGGAATATCGAGCCAGCGGCACGTTATCGGCAAGAAAGATACTTCTTATTATAACCTGAGATTAGGCGGCTACGATCGTAATATCTTCAGGACATACATGAAGAAAGAGACAAATTACCTGATCCTTGATCTCTCCGGGTACCTTAACTATCGCCATAATTCATTATTTGATAAATCCAATACTATCCTGGCGGTACTTGATATTATTGATGCTGCCAGGAAGGATAAGCAGATCGGGGGTATTGCGATCAATGCCACAGATATGAAAGTAACTAATCCTTCGATTTTATGGGAGTTGCGGGATAAGTTGAAAGAATTCCGGGCAGCAGAAAAACATGTCGTTGTTTTTATAAATGAAGCTTCGATGGACATGTACTATTTTGCCTCTATTGCTGACAAGGTCATTATTCATCCGTTAGGAGCGGTTTCAATGTCAGGTTTTTCTATTGGTAAGACCTATTATAGAGAGAGTTTGGAGAAGATCGGGATTGGATTTCAGGAATTTGGATACTTTAAATACAAGTCAGCTCTTGAGGGGTTTTCGAGAAAAAACATGTCTGAGGGAGATAGAGAACAATTAAAGAAATTCGTTGAGGATGAGTATGGTGTCTATCAGTCAGATATCTGTATGTCGAGAAAAATAACGGGAGAACAGTTTGATAATCTTATTGACAATGAAACCTTTTTGTCTTTGCCGGCAGAGAATTCGCAACAACTTAAGTTAGTCGACGGGATAGGGACCTGGGCTTCCGTGAACGAAGTGATCAAAGAATACGAAGGCGTTGCCAAACAGGTAGTCGGAATCTCATCGTTAGAAAAGTATAAGCTGCCTCAAGATGATAAGTGGGGTGAAGCTCCTCAAATAGCCGTTGTTTATGCCCTTGGTTCAGTGGCTATGGACAGTGGTGTTAATGCGCATGCTATGGCAAGATTGTTTGAAGCTCTTATGAGTAATCCTTCAATCAAGGCAGTTGTGCTGAGGATTGATTCTCCAGGCGGGTCAGCGATCGCGTCAGATACTATAGCTGAAGCGATTACACGTTGTAGAGCGAAGAAACCTGTCATCATATCTCAAGGGCTGGTTGCAGCATCTGGCGGATACTGGCTGTCTATTAACGGTGACGCGATTGTTTCCCATAAGAATACAATGACCGGATCCATCGGGGTAATTGGCGGGTACGTATATAATTCAGGGCTTAAAGAAAATCTCGGAATAAGTACCGACTTGGTTAAGAAAGGTAAGCACTCCGATATCTATTCCGGGTTTAGTGTCCCAATTCCTTTTCTGGGTCTTTACATTCCTAATCGAAAGCTGGATGATGAAGAGCTGAAACACGCCCGGAGAGAGATCTTCAATATATACCGATTTTTTGTTAACAAGGTCGCGGTTGGAAGAAATAAAAAACCTGAAGACATCGAAACTGTGGCTCAAGGAAGGATCTGGTCAGGGAAAGAAGCCTTGAGGGTAGGGCTTGTGGATGCCCTTGGTGGAATGGACGTCGCACTAAGAATTGCTAAGGAAAAAGCTGGAATCCCTGAAGCGGCAGAAGTTACGCTTCTTGAATTCCCGGAACCGCCATTTTTCTCTTTTGACAGGCTTTTTGGTGTGAGGGCGAACTTGACAAAGAATAGTTTGCTGGATTATTTGAATATTTATGTAGATAATAACGGCAAACCGTTGACGATATTACCAATCGATCTATGGGATATCCGGTATTTGGAGAGTACTCATGATTCGGAGTGATTTGCATTTGATTATCGAGAAAGCGACTATACTAGATGCTGAACAGATACTTGCCCTTCAAAAGAAGTCTTATGTAAGTGAAGCGGAGATCTATAATAATTACACGATTTCGCCGCTTATTCAAACTATTGAGGAGATAAGAAGAGATTTCGAGAAGCAGGTTGTCCTTAAAATAGTTATTGAAGATAAGCTCGTAGGTTCCGTAAGAGCATACGAGAATAAGGGTTCTTGTTATATAGGCAAACTTATTGTTCACCCGGATTTCCAGAATCGGGGATTGGGAACGCAGCTTCTCTGTGAGGTTGAATCACGATATCTTACAGTTGAGAGATTTGAACTTTTTACCGGGTTTAAAAGTGAGCGAAACCTTTATCTCTATCAAAAGCTCGGCTACCGGATATTTAGAACAGAGAAGGTGAGTAACCTATTTAGTCTAGTGTATCTGGAAAAATATCAGAATAGAGGGTAATTATTATGGGATTAGACCAAATGAAAGTTGGAGCAGTTGCAAGGATCGTATCGTTGCCGGAAGGGCAATTGGCTGTGCAGTTTGTTAGATTGGGTTTGTGTGTCGGATCAAAGATAGTCTGCATCGGAAAATTGCCGGGCGGACCGATTGTTATAAAAAAGAACCATCAGGAACTAGCCATCGGGAGGATGTTAGCCCAAAAAATAATATTAGAGATTATAGGAGAATAATAATGCATCGCCATCAATCGCATAAACCGGCTGCTACTGCCTTAGACAAGAAGACGGTTGTTTTGGTAGGTAACCCTAATGTGGGGAAATCGATATTCTTTAATTACTTCACAGGGATGTATGTCGATGTTTCTAATTATCCCGGTACGACGATTGAAATCAGCCAGGGAAAGTATGGCGATTATATTATCCTCGACACCCCTGGAATTTACAGTGTATCTTCTTTTAATGATGAAGAAAAAGTCGCGAGGGATATTATCCTTGGCGCAGACATTATTATTAATATTGTTGATGCGGTGCATCTTGAACGAGATTTGTTTTTGACGCAGCAACTAATCGACATGGGTATTCCTATGATCGTTGCCGTTAATCTTATGGATGAGGCCAAAAAAGAAGGAATAGAGGTTGACCTTGATCTGCTGTCCCATCTTTTAGGAGTTCCTGTTGTAGGGACAATTGCTGTTAAAAAACAGGGGTTCGATGAGATTAAAGAACTATTGCCCAAAGCAATGCCTGGTAATATCAACCCGGAACTTCACCTCAAGCTTCATGAGATGTTACGGGTAGTTGGCTCCCAGCCGGAAGCTTTGATGATAATGGAAGGTGATCCTTATGTCAGTGAGCGGCATGGAATAGAGCCGGTAGAAGCACGAGGAGACATCTACATTAAAAGACGGGAAATCGTAAATGATATCATTGATCATGTTGTGAGAGATGTTACTAAGGTCCATAGGTTCAAGAACAAACTTGAACAGTGGATGCTGCAACCCTTCCTGGCATTTTTGATAATGTGCGGCGCTTTATTTGTTGTTTATAAATTTGTGGGTGTTTTCGTTGCTCAAACAGTTGTAGGAGTGACAGAGAAAACAGTTATGCAAGGGATTTATGAGCCTGCCATGAGAGGGCTAGTTGCAGAAATGATTGATCCGGTAAGTATTCTGGGTAATATTCTGGTTGGTGATTTTGGTTTGTTAACAATGACGGTGACCTATCTTGTTGGATTGCTTTTACCATTAGTGTTCGGTTTTTATTTTGCATTGTCCATATTGGAAGATTGCGGCTATTTGCCTCGGCTTGCCGTTTTTGTTGATAGGTCTTTGAATGTGTTAGGCCTTAATGGAAGGGCGATAATCCCTTTGATTCTGGGGTTTGGTTGTGTAACTGCAGGGACAATTACGACTCGGTTGCTTGGCTCTGAGAGAGAAAAGAAAATAGCCATCATCTTGCTCCAATTTGCAATTCCCTGTTCTGCTCAGCTGGGCGTGATTGCTGCGTTGCTTGCACCTATCGGCAGTAAATATCTTTTTTTGTATAGTGTAGTAATTTTTGGGTTTTTTATTGCAGTCGGATCTTTGCTTAATTTGACATTGAAGGGAGAGAGTACTCCTTTATTTATAGAGTTGCCTTCACTTCGTATGCCCAAGATCTCAAACGTCATGACGAAAACAACGATGAAAACTTATCATTTTATGTATGAGGCGATTCCCTGGTTTGTTCTCGGCGCATTGATAGTCTCGTTTCTCCATGTGTTTAATCTGCTACAGTCAATTGAGGTTGTATTTGCACCCTTGGTTGTTAAATGGCTCCAGTTGCCGCAAGAAGCAGCGAGAGTTTTCATTATGGGATTTGTAAGACGTGATTTCGGTGCAGCCGGACTTACCAGTTTGGCGCTTACGCCCATTCAGATAGTAATTGCTTTAGTGACGATAACGCTTTTTGTTCCTTGTGTAGCATCGCTTGTAATTCTGTTTAAAGAGCAAAGCTGGAAACACGCACTTTTGATATGGCTGGGAACATTGTTTATGGCTTTTTTTGTTGGAGGAGTGATTTCTCATGTCTTCATCTGAAGAACAGTCAATTGATATTACCTGCGAGAAATGTAATTTGGTGTTTAAGTTAAAACGTGACGAAATAGCCTGTACCTACAAAACTATTAAGTGTCCGCGATGTGCTGCTGAGCAACATAGAATCAGTCATTGTACCTTTTGTAAAAGCAAAAACTGTAAAAGCTAGTGAGTCTTTTCACAAAAAATGTGCTCCCCTGCGCGAGGGGAGCCGGAGTACTTATTATTTCATTGATCTATTTAGAGCACTAATCATCGACTTAATAGCCGCCTGCATAATATCAGTATCAATTCCTACCCCGAAATATTTACTGAAAGTAGAGGGGTTTTCGATTTCGATATAGGCGATGGCTTCTGATGTCGAACCTTTTTTCAAGGCATGTTCGTAATATTCGTTGATATTAAATTGCACAAGTTCCTTGATTGATGCGAGTGCGTCCTTGCATGCGTCAACCGGACCGTTACCAATTCCGGTCAGCTCTTTTCTCTCTGCGTTCACCTCGATAGTTAACTTGCAGGTAAGCTGTTTATTCTGGTGTGACAAAATATCAAAAGAAACAAAAGAAATCGGGGTTTTTCTTTTGATATATTCATTTTCAAAAGCGGCATAAATGTCCTGGTTGTTAACTTCTTTTCCTGTGCCATCCGCAATAGCCTGTACAACTTTGGCGAATTCCGGATGCATATCCTTTGGAAGCTGGTAGCCGAACTCTTTTTCCAGGATGTAAGCGACACCGCCTTTTCCTGACTGGCTGTTAATCCGGATGATACCTTCGTAGCTCCTACCCAGATCAGCCGGGTCGATCGGTAAATAGGGCACTTCCCAATATGGGTCATCTTTTTTATTCTGGTACTCAATTCCCTTTTTAATAGCATCTTGATGGGAACCGGAGAATGCGGTATAGACCAGATCTCCTGCATAAGGATGTCTCACATGGACCGGTATCTTATTATACTTTTCAGCAGCAGTAATGATGTTATTAATAGTATAAAAGTCTAGTTCCGGATCAATACCCTGTGTAAAGAGGTTAAGGGCTAGTGTTATGACGTCTGCATTTCCTGTACGTTCGCCATTACCAAACAAGGTCCCTTCGACTCTGTCGGCGCCTGCCAGTATTCCCAGTTCTGACGCTGCAATAGCAGTTCCCCTATCATTGTGCGTATGAAGACTTAGTATGACGCAGTCTCTTTTGTTGAGGCGGCGGGACATCCACTCGATCATATCGGCATAATAATTAGGGCTTGCAAGCTCCATTGTCGCCGGCAAATTAATAATAATTTTATTTTCAGGGGTGGGGGCCCACTCATTAATAACGGCATTGCAGATTTCCAGTGCATAATCTATCTCAGTGCCGGTAAAGCTTTCTGCTGAATACTCAAGCGTTACAGGCGTATTTGTTTTCTGCGAGAATTCTTTTACCCAGTTAACGCCCTGGACTGCAATATCTATGATCTCTTGTTTGCTTTTCTGAAAAACAATCTTTCGTTGGTTCGTAGATGTCGAATTATAGAGATGAAGGATCGATTTCTTCGATCCGGCCAGAGCCTCAAAAGTTTTTTCGATAAGATGTCGTCTTGCTTGTACGAGTACCTGGACTCTAACATCCGTTGGTATAAGGTTTTCAGTAATGAGTTTTCTTAAGAAATCGAACTCTACCTGAGCAGAGGATGGGAATCCAACTTCAATTTCCTTAAAGCCGGTATTCACTAATGTCTGGAAAAACTCAAGTTTTTCTTCAAGCGACATTGGGGTTACCAGTGCTTGGTTGCCGTCCCTGAGATCAACGCTGCACCAGATCGGCGCTTTTGTGATGCTATTATTTGGCCAGGTCCTGTCAGGAATATCTATTTTTGGATAGGGTCTATATTTTTTCAAAAAATCTTTGTTCATTTTAGGGCTCCTTTTTTAACCTTATACAATTTTAGCATTAATTACTATAATTTGGGACTGGTTAGACCCCAAATATTATTATAGTGGTCATTGTTTGAGTGGGATTGTTGATTGTATTAAAAATAGGTAAATGGTTATTATTCGCCGCGCAGGGCGAGTAATAAATTGAGTAGAAAAAGGTTTGTTTGTTTTGTATAGTTCATTTATTTAATTTATCTCGTGTTTAATTGGCTTAATTATATATGAGCTTCCATGTTTTTTCAATATCAAATAACGAAACAAATAAAACCGGTGAATTGGTTAAATAGGGTTTCTGCTCAAAAAAAAGCACCGCATTCGCGGTGCTCGTAAAGGTATTCTTGTTTATTCATTAGAATCCGATAGTTAATCCGGCTCTGTAGAACAATCCTGATTTATCGATATCCTTAAGATTTACTTCAACCGGTTCAATTTTGTCATTAATTGTTTTTTCTCCGTCGAGCACTTTAACAAGATAGCCTAATTGGGCATACCCTGAAATAAAAGGCAAAAGGTCCTTGGTATACTCTCCGAACATTCCAGCATAGCCATTTCCCGGTAAAGCTACCATTTCGCCACTTCCGTCTTTACCCGCGATTACATCGAACAGGCCATTAACACCAAATGAAACGCCCATAAAGCTTAACGGCGTCTTTATTTGTAATTCTCCAACCAAAGATGTGAATTCTACTGATCCCGCAAACGACTTCCCGCCGTAGGTGACAGGAGGGAGATCAACGTTTTGTTTGTTCATTTGAGTTATATAGAATGTAGTCGGCAACAATGGAATTAATGGGAACTCCAGCGAAGCACTCATTCCTTGACCTTGGGAATATCCCGTATAAGCTGCACCGATCTTAAAAAGAGCAAACGAAGGCGCGCTCAAACCAAACACCATTAATAGTACCAATAATATTCTAACCTTTTTCATAAATATCCTCCTGAAATGATTTATGATCCTTCTAAGTGTAATATAAATTTCGACTACCTGTCTAGAGTGAGCATATGTAGCGATTTTAGCATATTTAATGCTATTGTGGAAAATAGTTTGTGATACTCTATTAAATGGAGTTCTCATGACATTATATCCTCCCGAAAGCGAGTCAGGGATTCTTGTAAGAACTTTTCAACGTTGAGTGTCTGGCGTTTTAATTCAGTTTCGCTACGGGTTTTGAACCAAAAGTAATTTTAGCTCTACAGTTATGTTATTTATAATAAAAATATCCATAATGTGAATTACAATCTAATACCAAAGACTGGAAGGCATTAATCTTCTTCATAGAGAGTATTCCCAAAAAAAATACTGAGATTAAATATTTATTTTTTGTTATTATCAAGAAATCAAGGCTACGATTCGTTTGTCGATAAAATATAAATTGACAAAGATGGCAAAAAAAGGAATATTAAGCCAAATTGGTACACAATGTGCTTTTTTGATCGATAAAAATAATAATTAATGAATAATAAGTTGTCTGGAGGTATGAAGAATGAATAAACGGGGAAGTGGACTCCTTATGCATGTTACATCATTACCCTCGCCTTTTGGCATTGGAGATATGGGTCCAGGCGCTTATAAGTTTATAGACTTTCTGATCCATACGAAACAAAGCTACTGGCAGGTATTGCCGCTCAATCCAACCCTGGTAGTTCTTGGTAACTCACCATATAGTAGTATTTCTGCTTTTGCCGGAAATACACTGCTTATTAGTCCTGAGCTATTGGTTGACGAAGGGTACCTTGATGTTTCCGATATAGGAAAAATGCCGGTTTTTCCCGAAGGAAAAGTCGATTATGAGTCAGTTACTCAGTATAAACAATTTCTTTTTAATCAGGCTCATATGAAGTTCAAAGTGAAAGAAGAGCGATATGGCTACATCCATTTTTGCCAAAAGAACAATGATTGGCTCGAAGATTATGCGCTTTTTTCAGTCCTTAAAAATCATTTCCAGGGGAGCCTTTGGTGTGACTGGCCTGTAGAGATACGAGACCGGCATGACGGAGCTCTTAATCATATGAGGTCCCTCCTAAATGAAGAAATTGAGAAAGAAAAGTTTTTACAATACATTTTTTATAAACAGTGGTCAGCAGTCAAATGCCATTGTAACCTTAATGGAATACAGATTATTGGTGATATCCCGATCTATGTTAATTATGACAGTTCAGATGTTTGGGCACATCCTTATCTCTTCAAGTTGAATTATGATAAGCGGCCGGTCGCAGTCTCGGGGGTTCCGCCTGACTACTTTAGTTCTACTGGGCAACTATGGGGCAATCCGGTTTACGAATGGGATGCTTTGCGATATCAGCGGTACCATTGGTGGATACAGCGTATCCGGCATAATTTGGGACTTTATAACATTATAAGAATAGATCATTTTCGTGGGTTAGTTGCCTACTGGGAAGTGCCTTTCGGTGAAAGGACCGCTATCAATGGTAGATGGGCTGATGTTCCGTCCGTGGATTTTTTTACTGTCCTCTATAAGTTTTTTCCTTATTTCCCGATTATCGCAGAGGACCTGGGAACGATAACCCCTGATGTCAGGGAAGTAATGCGTCAATTTGGAATTCCCGGGATGCAAGTGCTTCTTTTTGCTTTCGGGGAAGATAATCCTGTCCATCCCTATCTTCCTCATAATTATGTAAAAAACAGCATGGTATATACTGGCACTCATGATAATAACACAGCAAAAGGTTGGTTTAGGCAGGAAGCTTCGCATGATGATAAACGGCGTTTGTTTCGCTATATCGGAAAAGAAGTTTCGGAAGACGAGGCGAGTTGGGAACTGATGCGGCTTGCTCTGAGCTCTGGTTCTAATGTTGCAATGGTGCCAGTCCAGGATATCCTTTCACTAGGAGAAGAAGCTCGAATGAATATTCCAGCGACAACAAATGGCAATTGGTTATGGCGTTTGCTGCCAGATCAGCTTAATTCCTATGTACGTGATAGGCTGGCTGAGATGACCTATATTTATGGAAGAGCTTGAAATGTTTATTTTGCTTGATTTTTACTTTAATAAACATATATTATATATTATATACATGTTTCTAAATGCTGATTTTTCTCTATTTAAATAGAGCTTGTCTTAAAAGGTCAAAACTAATTTTGGAAATGATATTTTTATGGAAAAATTTGAAAGAATTATCCGGTTTAACGTGGGGGTAAGTGAAATAATTGCCATATGGAGGAGTCATATTTGGGGCAGTTTGATAAAATCCATAGCTTAATTTCTGAAGCAGCTGCTGGTGTGATTGATCAGGTTTTACAAAGTACGACTGAACCTGTTTTCGATCAGATCGATTTCCAATCTGAGATTATGGTGAGGATCGACTTCAGAAGTAAATTTGCTGGAAAGTTTTGGTTTATTTTTGATAAACCTTTTTGTTATGAGATAGCTACAGGTTTTTCCGGTATGAGCAGGGAAGAATTGGATGATGACATGTTGCTCGATACCGTTAAAGAAATTTGTAATATGATGTCCAGTAGCATTCTTCTAAAGTTTGATAGCAAAGGAAATTTCAAGGCGACAGTGCCTGAAGTTTTTACTGGTGATCAAGTTTTGGATCAAGTATTCCAACTACCTGATACTGCCCATTATTTTTGTTTTAAGGTGGGGGATAAAGTATTTAAGATTATCTTGTTTTTAACTTATTAACCATTCGAGTGCTTCTTTTTTTGCCTCAAATATTTTAATGTCATTCCTCTGGGCAAGCGTTATTATCATCCTCGTAGCTATTCTCGTGAAGGCAGTCATTCCATATATAGCATTTTTTTCGTTTTTACAGGGGGGCCTGAGTTTTTTTACCCCTTCAACGAGGATGGTTTTTGCCTCATCATTGGGTAAATAGTTCAATTTGCTGGCATCTATGAGTTGCCTGATATCTTTTCTCGGGTTAACTGTTTGTGACAGCTCTTTTATATAATTCGAGGCGGTTTCAGGTGTGAACCTTTCCGGCAAGGTGTTATATAAAATTCCGTCTTCACCCCAATTTAAATATTCTCCCATGTGAGACTCCCTGTAATTGTTTCTAAAAGGGAAATAACTTATTCAACAAGTATTGACTTGTTCTTGTAGGTGACCCGCTGTCCGCTTCTGATCTTACAGCGTTTGCGGGTTTCAATCTCTCCGTCAACCCTGACCAGCTTGTCCGTAATAAGGTGATTCGCTATCCCGCCGCTACTGCATATCTGCGTGACTTTGAGCAGTTTGTTTAATTCAATATATTCAGTCTCTAATTTGAAGGTAATCATAGATACATTATAGTATAATACTCGATAATGACAAGCAGAAAAAATTATTTATGATAATAATTTTTCTCAGTTATGATAAGGATAAAATGTCTTGTCTGCTACGTATATACTGATAAGCAAAAGCAAATAGACATTGTTTCTCCCAGGGCTTATAATAAGGAAAATTTATTAAGAATAATGAATAAAGAGGATAGATAATGATACAGATAAGCAGAGAAGAAATATTTGAACTTCATAAAAATGGTAAGATTTCGATTGAGAATAGAACGAGCCTTGATAACTATACCCAGTTATCTTTAGCCTACACTCCCGGAGTTGCCGAAGTATGCAAAGAAATTGCGAATGATCCTAAGATCTATCCTGATTATACAATCGCCGGAAACACGGTTGCGATAGTTACTGACGGGACTGCTATACTTGGACTTGGTGATCTTGGCCCGAAGGCTGCGATGCCTGTTATGGAAGGCAAGGCAATGCTTTTTAAGGCATTTGGCGGGGTTAATGCCTTTCCTATCCTGATTGATACCCAGGATGTGGAAGAGATAATCAAAACCGTAAAATTGATTGCCCCTACCTTTGGCGGCATTAACCTGGAAGATATTGCCGCACCTCGTTGTTTTGAAATTGAGCGCAGGCTGATTGACGAACTTGATATACCGGTTTTCCACGATGATCAACATGGTACGGCAGTTGTAACACTTGCCGGACTTATTAACGCTCTCAAAATTGTTCACAAAAACCTTAGCGATGTGAAGATCGTAGTTAACGGTATTGGCGCTGCGGGGACCTCTATCACCAATCTGCTTTTAGCAAATGGCGCCAGGAACATTATTGGCTGTGATCGAAGCGGAGCCTTATCTAATGTCCGGGAAGATTTGAACGGTGCGAAGAAAAAATATGTCACCAGGACCAATCCTGATAATGAAAGCGGATTGCTTCAAGATGTAATCAAAAATGCCGATGTTTTCATCGGCGTTTCAGGCCCAGGATCTCTAACGAGAGAGATGGTCCTTACCATGAGCAAAACCCCGGTTGTTTTTGCTATGGCGAACCCTACTCCTGAGATTATGCCGGAGGAAATTGCCGATATTGGCGCTATAATTGCTACCGGAAGGTCGGATTATCCTAATCAGATTAATAATGTATTGTGTTTCCCTGGCTTGTTTCGGGGGTTATTTGACGCAAAGGCCAGGAAGATTACCGTTGATATGCTTACCGCAGCAGCCAGGTCTATTTCTTCTATTGTTACTGAAGAGGAATTAGCGAGTGGGAAAATCATCCCTTCGGTTTTTGATAAGCAGGTTGCATTGGTCGTGGCTGAAGCAGTAAAGCTAGTGGCAGCTCGACAGTAGAGTATCGGTGAACGTAGTGTTCACCAGAGGTCTTATGTTATTACAAAGGGGAGCCTGATGATTAATTCTGTGAAGTTTTTCTGGCGTATTGTGTTATTACTTTTAACACTGTTGGTAGTTTACTTGTTCATTAGGATATATCCATCCTATTTATGGTTTGTCGATGTTGGCTTCAAAAATGTTTTTCTCATTTCTACGCTGGCCAAAATTGGCTTGTTTGCTGTTTTTTTTCTCGGCACGTTTCTGTTCTTTGCCGCAAATTTATTTATTGCGCAGAGAATTATTCGCGATGTTGAAAACAAGTCCGAGATTGTCGACTCACTTCTGGACCGCTTATTTAAGCAAGATAAGTTTACCTATAATCCTGTCATGGATTTGCTTAAGGGTGCTATAAGACGATATACCTTAATCGTTTTATTGGTTGTTATTGCCCTGGTAAGTTTTGTTGTCGGGGGGGTTCAGGGATACGTTCAATGGGATAAAGTACTCCGGTTCATTTACCAGGCTCCTTCAACGGTTATAGATCCATTATTCGGGAAATCGATTTCTTTTTATTTTTTCAGTTTACCTTTCTATAATTTTATTGTTGCTTTCCTGATGTTGATTATTGTTATAGCCCTCATTATTCTTTTTGCCGTTTATCTTCAGTTCGGGTTACTAAGAATCTCGTTATCTATCTTTCGAGATAAAAAAATTAAAGCCCATCTCTTAACCTTGGGTGCTCTATTTTTCGTTCTCTTAGCTATAAAGTTCTGGTTGTCTCGTTATGGGTTGTTGCTTACGACTGGCGGTAAGTTGTTCCATGGTCCGGGATATACGGATATTCATGCCGGATTTCTCAACTACGCGGTGCTGGCAGGGCTATCGTTATTGACAGGGGCTATCTTGTTCCTGGATATTTATATTCCGACTTTTAAACCGGTGATTATGGTGTTGTTTGTCCTTCTGGTAAGCGGCGTGTTTTTTGGGGGAATATATCCTGGGCTGATCCAGAATTTTGTTGTTAACCCAAACGAATATGAAAAAGAGAAACCCTATCTCGAGCATAACATCAATTATACAAGGAAAGCCTTTAATCTTGAAAATGTTTCTGAGAGTTTTTTCCCGGCATTAGAAGAGCTGAACATGAACGAGATCAGAAATAATAAGGAGATAATTGATAACATCAGGGTCTGGGATGAAACTCCTATCCTTAAGACCTTTTCTCAGTTACAAGAGATCCGCCTTTATTACGAGTTTGCGAATGTCGACGTCGATAGGTACGACCTCGGCGGCAAATCTCAGCAAGTCATGATATCTGCGAGGGAATTGATCGGAAGTCAGCTATCGGACAAAGCTCAGAGCTGGGTTAACAGGAAACTGCAGTATACCCACGGCTACGGTGTTGTCATGAGCCCGGTTAATCAGTTTACCAGTGACGGGATGCCGGAATTCTACATAAAGAATATTCCTCCGGTATCGACGGTACCGTACAAAATCAATCGTCCGGAGATCTATTTTGGTGAACGGGCAAATGAGTATGTTATCGTAAACACTGACATTAAGGAATTTGATTATCCGAAAGGCGACGATAACGTCTATACCCAATACGCAGGAGGTAGAGGCATTGCAATTGATTCATGGTTGAACCGGCTGCTATATTCAGTGCAGTTTGGCGATAAGAATATTTTCTTTACCTCGTATATTAAGAAAGGCAGCAAGATCCTCTATAACCGGAACATTATGGACCGCGTTAAAACGATAGTGCCTTTTATTACTTATGACAGAGATCCCTATGTTGTTGTAGCTGATGGCCGGATCTACTGGATGATGGATGGATATACCCTCTCGAATCAGTATCCTTATTCTCAGCCGTTTAATAATTCAATCAATTATATTCGTAATTCTGTCAAAATTACGGTCGATGCTTATGATGGTACCGTTGCATTTTACCTTATGGACGAAAAAGATCCGATTATTAAGACCTATCAAAGCATTTTCAAAGGGGTGTTCAAACCTTTTTCTCAGATGCCCGATTCCCTCAAAAGCCATGTCCGGGTTCCCAATGATTATTTCGCGATACAGGCACATATGTACAGAAATTATCATATGACGAACCCTCAGGTATTCTACAACCAGGAGGATGTCTGGGAAATCCCGAAACAGAAGAACGATGAATCTGAAGCTGTGATGGAGCCTTACTACATTACTATGAAGCTGCCTGATGAAAATAATTTTGATTTCTTGCAGCTGATACCATATACTCCCTCTAACAAGAATAATCTGATTTCCTGGCTGGTATCAAAAAATAATCCTGATGAGTATGGCAAGCTTTCGGTTTATAAGCTTTCGAAAGAACGGCAGATTTTTGGCCCTACGCAAATCGAATCAAGAATTGATCAGGATACGTACATCTCTCAGCAGCTTACCCTCTGGGGACAAAAAGGGTCTACGATCATCAGAGGCAATATCCTGATTATCCCGATAGAGAACTCGCTTGTTTATGTCGAGCCTCTTTATCTTCAGGCCACAGCATCGAACCTTCCGCAGCTTAAACGTGTGATTGTTGCTTATGGAGATAATGTTGTTATGGAAACCGATTTGGAGAAAGCGATAGCCAAAGTATTCGGAAATATACCTATTACCGAAAATGTCGCAGTTCAAACGACTGGCAATGTTGTTACCGCAAGTCCGGAATACGAAAGACTCGCGAAACAAGCTCTCGACAATTATAACGAAGCGCTGGAAAAACAAAAGAGCGGGGACTGGGCTGGGTATGGGGAATCCCTGCGCAAGCTCCGGAATGTACTTGAGCAATTAGCGAAATTCAGGAAATAGGAGGTTGCTCGACCCTCTTGAAAATATACGGAATTTGATTATAATTACACTTTGTAGTTAAGTGAATTTAGCGAAAAAGTACAGAAGGGATCAATATCTATGCCTTTTTATGATTATAAATGCAAAAGCTGTAATCATGTATTCGAGACATTCCATAGTATATCAGAAAGTCCTGAATTGCCATGTCCTCAATGTAATGGCGAATCGAAAAAAATGATTTCGCAGACTATTGGTATTTCGTTCAAGGGTTCCGGCTTTCATGTTACTGATTATAAGAGTTCCGGTTCATCAAGTACTGCGTCTTCGTCAACAACCACAGCTTCATCTAATACGGCTTCCGTATCAACAACTTCTCCGAAAGAAGCGTCAACGACGACTGGGAGTTCCAGCTCTCCTGCTTCGAGTAAAGAAAGTGCGGCATCATAATTCAATTCATGTAAGGAGGACCTGCCTTGCTACAAGAAATTACCGTTATTAATAGTAAAGTTCAAGAACAAAGTGTTTTTATTTCCCAGATTATGTCTGAGATTGCCAAACAGATCATTGGTCAAAAATATATGATCGAGCGAATGCTCGTTGGTCTGCTTGCTGACGGACATATTCTTCTTGAGGGAGTTCCCGGTCTAGCTAAGACCTTAACTATCAAAACAATGGCATCGATTATTGATTTTTCGTTTGCCAGAATGCAGTTTACGCCGGATCTTTTGCCTGCGGATATTGTTGGAACGATGATTTTCAATCAAAAAACTAATGAATTCGTGCCTAAAAAAGGTCCCATATTTGCGAACATTGTTCTTGCTGATGAGATCAATAGAGCACCTGCAAAAGTGCAGAGTGCCTTGCTAGAAGCTATGCAGGAAAAACAAGTGACCATCGGTGATAAGACGTATTTATTGCCCCTGCCATTCCTGGTTATGGCTACCCAGAATCCGATCGAACAGGAAGGCACCTATCCGTTGCCTGAGGCGCAAGTCGATCGGTTCATGTTAAAGATCAAAGTAGATTATCCTTCAAAAAACGAAGAAAGACAAATTATCGATCTGATTACCCAGGACACGGTGGTAACCTTGCAAAAGGTGATTACTCCGGAGAGGCTTGTTGAAGCTAGGAAAATCGTTAATCAGGTTTATATCGATGAAAAAATAAAGAATTATATTGTCGATATTATAGATGCTTCCAGAAATCCCGGCAAATATCCAGGTCTTGCAAAGATCCAGGAATTTATCGAATTCGGCGCGTCACCCCGCGCTTCTATCTATCTGGCGAAAGCTGCGAAAGCCCATGCCTTTATTAACCGGAGAGGATTTGTAATCCCTGAGGATATCAAGGAGATAGGTTACGATGTTCTAAGACATAGAATAATTGTTTCGTATGAGGCCGAAGCTCAAGAGATCGATTCTGAGAAAATTATAAAAATATTATTTGATGAGATACCGGTTCCATAACCAAGGGAATTATGACTCAATTTATTCCTGGAAATATAATAAAGAAAGTAAAATACCTTGAGATAAAAACCCGGAGAACTGTTAATTCGTTACTTTCCGGCGGCTATCATAGTGCCTTCAAAGGGAAAGGGATGGAGTTCAGCGAAGTTCGGGCTTATGTGCCTGGCGATGATATTCGGGCAATCGACTGGAATGTGACAGCAAAAAGCGGATATCCCTTTATCAAAGTATTTCACGAAGAACGTGAATTGACTGTTATCCTTGTTGTTGATGCCTCTGCATCGCTCAAATTAGGGACAAGAATAGCCACCAAAAGTGAAATCGCAGCCGAGATGAGCGCGTTGTTGTCTTTCTCAGCCATCAAAAATAATGACAATGTAGGACTTGCTATTTACTCGGATGGTTTCGAAAAGTATATTCCACCGAAAAAAGGCAAAAAGCATGCCATGCGAGTTATTCAAGAGGTCCTCTATTTTAGTCCCCGGCATAAAGCCACAAATATTAAGGCAGCATTAGATCGATTGAATAAAACTGTCAAAAAGAAAAGTTTGATATTCATTCTTTCAGATTTTATTGATTCTGATTGGAAACAGTCGTTGTCGATTTTGAACAAGAAACATGATGTTATTCCGGTCGTTATTAATGACGTTATGGAGCAATCGTTGCCGGATATTGGGCTTATTGAGCTTTATGATGAGGAAAAAGACGAATTGCTGGTTGTCGATACTTCCGACCGCAAATTTGCAGCAACGTTTAAAAAAGACCGGGAAGAAGCGCAGCGAAATCTTGATAAATTATTCCGGACTATCAATGTCGAACCTATTTTCATATGTTCTACCGGTTCGTATGTCGAGTCCTTGATGAGGTATTTCAGATACCGTGAAAAGCGACGATAATAAGAAGGAGCAATAGTGAGACGAAAGATGTTGAGGTTCAAAGTAATAATAATTGCCGTGTTTTTTCTCTCGGTACTGCCTGTAGTTAATGCTGAAAACTCGTTGCGCCCTGAAGCAAAGGTGTCCGTTAACTCCGTTATAATCGGAGATCATTTTCCCTATACATTGTCCATTATTGTACCCAGGAATGCAGTAGTTACGTTTCCCCGTCCGGATTCAGGCTTTGGAAGTTTTGAGGTGAAATCGTTTCAGGAGAAGACTGTTAAGAATACCTATGCAAATAATGCGAAGAAAGTCGAAGGCGTCTATTTGCTTGCGGCTTATGATCTTGGCAATTTTACCATACCCACAATGAATGTTTCTATTCAGGATGGCACTAGTAAGCGCAGTATAGTTTTTCCTCCGCTGGAAGTAACCGTGAGGGAAGTGAGTGCAAATGCTGCCGATAAAGGTGATATTCGCGATGTGAAGCCGCCGTTTTCAATTCCCTATCCCTGGAAACTTATTGCGGCTGTTTTGGCAGGCCTGGCAATTTTCTCTGCAATTATTTTTGCCTTGATCCGCTATTTCAAACGAAAGAAAGCTGTTGACGAGCCTCAGGTCGTAATTCAACTTGAGCCATATGAAGAGGCGAAACGTAAGTTCGAGAGCATAAATGCCGGAAGTTTCCTTATCGATGAAATGTATAAAGAATATTATAGTTCAGTTTCCGAGGTGATACGGGAATATCTGCAAAAACAGTTTCGAATGGACGCGCTGGAGATGACTACCAGCGAATTATTAGTGGCAACGAAATCGTTTAAGCTTACGTGGGAAACGCAAGATACTTTTCGGCAGTGGCTGCAATCAGCTGATTTGGTTAAGTTCGCAAAACATTTTCCTACGCGAATAGAAGGAGAAGAATATCTGGTTCAGGCACATTCGATATTAGACCAGTTTTACGATGTATATAAATCTAGGATGGAAACTCCATCGCATTCTCAGGGTTTGTAAATGATAAGATTTGGCTCTGTTTACTATCTGGCATTGTTGGTTTTTTTACCCCTTATTTATTGGTGGTTGAAAACCTTTTATACAAAAAGAAGCTCGTATTTTCTTTATTCGGATATTAACCTTTTAAAGAATTACACTATTAGTTTAAAAGCAAAGGTTTATAAGGCGCTGCCCTCTATTCATTTATTTGTTTTATTTCTCATCATTATAGCGCTGTCGCGTCCTCAGTACGGTACAAGAACAATTGACGTCATTACACATGGCGTTGATATCATTTCTGCAATTGATGTTTCCGGAACAATGGCAGCCGAAGATTTTAAACCGAAAAATCGTATTGAAACAGCCAAGGAATTATTTAAAGAATTTGTTCGTGGAAGAAAAAATGACCGGATCGGCCTCATTGTTTTTGCCGGAAAAAGTTATACGCAGGTTCCTCTGACCCTTGATTACGCCATACTTGAGACCTTTCTCAATAATGTTAAAATTGGGATGATCGAGGATGGAACTGCAATTGGAATGGCAATTGCGACTTCCATTAATCGGCTGCGTAAGTCTGACTCAAAGAGCAAAGTAATTATCTTGCTGACAGATGGCGATAATAATGCAGGAGAGATAGACCCGATTACAGCTGCGAAACTGGCCAGGAGCTTTAACATTAAGATATATGCCATAGGTGTTGGCAAAGAAGGCGGCGCTCCCATCCCCTTTAGCCATCCTCTCTACGGTAAAGTCTATTACCAGAACCCTGACGGAAGTCTTGTTATGACGAAAATCGATGAAGAATCGCTTAAGCAGATCGCGAGTATAACCGGCGGAAGATATTTCAGGGCTACCGATAGTAATAAATTAAGAGAAATATACAAGAAGATCGATTCATTAGAAAAGACTGAAATGAAAATAAAAGAGTATGATAATTTTGGCGAGCTTGCGAATTATTTTCTTGTTCCGGCAATGTTGATCTTTCTGCTGGAGATAATCTTATCCTTAACGTGGTTAAGACGGGTGCCATAGCACTCAATAAACAGCTTGATATGGTGAATGTGGTATGCGGTTTGCAAATAATTATTATCTGTTTTTATTATGGAGTATTCCGGTATTCATAGTGGCGTACATTGTGTTTGTTCGTCATAGTTCCCGGCTTATTTCACGTATCGGCGATGCTGAAGTCGTAAAAAAGATGTATGCAAATAAAAGCCGGCAGAAAACTACAATCAAATATGTGTTGCGCATAGCGGTACTAGGACTGTTAATTCTTGCAATAGCCCGGCCCCAATACGGATTTAAGATGCAGCCGGTGACCAGAAAAGGACTGGATGTTGTTGTTGCAGTTGATACTTCAAAGAGCATGTTGACCGAAGATATCAAGCCCAACCGTCTCATTAAAGCAAAGCATGAGATCAAATCATTTGTGAACAAACTTCGTGGGGATAGAATTGGCATTATAGCGTTTTCCGGCAACGCGTTTATTCAATGTCCCCTGACTATCGATTATGAGGCAGCCTCCTTGTTCGTGAATAATATCGATACGGACACTGTTCCTGAGCCTGGGACAAATATATCCAAAGCAATCGAGACCTCGTTACTGGTCTTCGGTAACAAGGAGAGAAAATACAAAGTCATCTTGCTGATAACCGATGGCGAGGACCTTGATAATAATGCTCTTGCGGCAGCCAAAAAAGCTGCGAGAGAAGGAGTTATCATCTTTACTGTCGGGATCGGAAGTGTCCAAGGTGAGCCTATTCCTCAGCTCGATAACGATGGCGTAAAGGTCGGGTACAAGAAAGACCGGAATGGGACTATCATTGTTTCTCGATTAAACGAAAAACTATTAAAAGATATTGCACTAACAACTGAAGGTGGCTATTATCATGCAAGTCCGGCGGAATTCGAGTTGGATACGATTTATAAAGAAATTAGAAGCATGGACCAGAAAGAGATCCGCTCAAAACTTGCTGAGCAGTATGAAGATCGCTATCAATATCCGTTATTTCTGGCTTTCATGCTGTTGCTGCTTGAGTTATTAATTTCTGAGAGAAAGAGGGAACGGACCTGACGTTTTTTTTAATAATGAAAAACTTACTCATCTTTATTATATTAATAGCCGCATTTATGTCCAGCAGTGCCTGTGCCTCGGTACGTTCTGATGTAGCCGCAGGGAACAAGTCGTACAGGTCCGGTGAATATCAGAATGCACTTGAGCACTATGTGCAAGCATATTCAAAAGAGCCTAAAAATCCTAAGGTCGGCAACAATGCCGGTGTGTCCTTTTATAAAATGAACCGGTATCAGGATGCCGGGAAGTATTTGTCGGAGGCTGTTGCATCGCCTGAACTGAGCAGTAAGAACCGGAGCATCGTAAACTATAATCTTGGTAACAACTATTATAAATCCGGGCAATATGACAAAGCTATCCAGGCGTATAAGACTGCTGTCGATCTCGATAATACGAACCAGGATGCTAAATATAACTTAGGATTTGTTCGGAAAAAACATAAAGATAACAATCAATCAGGAGTTATGAAAGAAAAGAATAATCAGGATTCAAAAGGTGACAAACAAGATAATAATCAGCAGAAGAAAGATAAAAAAAACAATCAGGGAAACGATGATAATAATAAAAATGATAACAAGAAAAACAATGAAAAACCTCCTGAAAAAGGTGATATATCCAAGGAAGATGCGCAGCGGATACTTGATATGGTAGCAAAAGAGCAAGGTCAAAATCCGACTAAGCTTCAGCAATCTGCAAAGGGTGAGACGAATGTTGAGAAAGATTGGTAAACCTTTATTAATATTGTTATTTTTGCTCACTTTTGTTGGAATGGCTTACAGTGAGGTAAACGTTGCGGCTTCTTTATCGACCGATGAGATTAGCCTTGATGGAAGCGTTGTTTTGACTCTTACCTTGGAAGGGGATGTCGGAAATATTGATTTGCCCGACCTCCCGAAGTTGGATAAACTCTCGGTTATGAATACATCTCAGTCATCCCAGTTTTCATGGATTAACGGAAAAATTTCCAGTAGCAAACAATTCCAATACACACTTGCCCCGCGTGAAGCCGGAACGATCAAAATTCCTTCATTTCAGTTTACTATTGCCAATAAAAATTATCAAACAAAAGAGCTTGTCCTGAAAGTGGTATCTTCCGGGCAATCGCGGGCTGTCATTTCTCCAAGTTCAGTTCAACAAAATACACGGGGGTCGAACGCTTCGATGCCTGAAGTATTCCTTGAATCGAGTGTTTCCAAAAGAGATCCCTACGTAGGTGAGCAGATAATTTATAAAGCGAAGTTTTATCGAAGAATAAGGATTTTTGGGGATGTGAGTTATCGACCTCCGCTTTTCAAAGGATTTGTGACCTATCCTCTTGATAAAGATAAAAGTACAAGGACTTATCAGGAGACGAGAGGTAATCATGACTATATAGTTGATGAAGTCAGAGCGATAATCGTTCCTGCATATCAAACAAATGCGATTAGCATTGATCCGGCAAAAGTTACCCTGCAAATGAGCTATTTTGATCCGGCTCAAGAAGTTCTCTCAAAACCTCTTACAATAATGGTTCTGCCTTTACCATCCGTGTCTCAGGGAAATGCGCGCGGCGGTATTGGCGATTACCGGTTTTCTGTCAGCGTTGATGCGACGAAGGTAGCTGTCGGCGATGTTATTAATGCTGTGGTAGAAGTTGAAGGTGAGGGAAATGTCAAAGACGTTATGCTACCTGAACTCGTGTTGCCTGAAGACATTAAAAAGTTCGATTCTAAAGAATCTGTCGATGTAAAAGTAGATGGAGACAAGTTGCGAGGGGTGAAGAAGGCCTCGATTATTTTAATTCCCGGAGTTGCCGGCACCTATAAGCTCGATCCGGTTAGTTTTACCTATTTCTCTGTCAGCAAAAAAAAATATATTACCTCCGCTATAGATATGCCAGCGATAACCGTTATAAAGGGCAGCGGTAATAATAAACAGACTGCGGATTCATCTGGACTCGTTAACAAGAAAACTATAAATGAGCTGAAAGAAGATCTTAATTATATTAAAGAAACGTCCCGGCTTGAGCCTGTTGCCAGTTTCAATCAATCTTTATTTTTTAAATTATCGTTATTGTTTGGGATATCTGTTCTTTTTATCAATATCTTGTATCTTTTTGCAAAGCATTTGCGTTACAAGAACTCCGATTCTTTGCGTATGAGAAATGCCGTCAGCAAAGGATTGGGGATATTACAGAAAGCCAGGAAGCCGATGAAAGAAAATACACCGGCGGAGTTCTATCTGCTTATAAATGAGGCTGTAACTATTGCTGTCGCCGATAAATTCGGAGTATCATCTCAGGGCCTTACCAAGACTGAGATCGTTGATAAGTGCAGTGGACTTGGAGTGCCGCAAGAGGTAATTAAAAAGCTTATTTCAATACTGGATTTGTGTGATATAAGCCGGTATGGCGGAAAAAATTCTCATAATAATGAACTGCAGGAAATGTACAATGAAACCCGTATGGTATTGACTGAGATCGATAAATATTTTCGAAGGTGATGTTATGAAAAAGTTCTCTTTTCTTTTTATTCTGTTTTTGATGGTTACTGCAACCAATTGTGTATTTGCCGATGCAACTGCCACGTTTAAAACTGCGAATGATTATTACAAAAGTCAGGATTATGGCAAGGCGGGACAATTATACCTTGAATTGGCAGATAACTACGGTATCAAGAATGCAGGTTTGTTTTATAATCTCGGTAATACTTTTTATAAACAAGGAAATATAGGGAAATCGATCCTTTATTATGAAAAGGCGTTGCTGCTCGCACCTAGGGACAAGGATATTAAAGATAATCTGCTGATTGCTCAGAGCAAAGTAATAGATAAGGTTGAACCGACGAATTCATTCGGTACTATGTTGCTTCGAACAACGCTAGCGTATTTCAGTATGAATGAAGTCTCATGGGTTTTCTGGCTGGCGGCAATCAGTTTTTTAGTGGGTGCTCTGGTGTTTATCAATAATCGGAATAACCATAGAGTACAATTGACTTACTATTATGCCATTATTCCGTTATTTATTCTCTCAAGTCTCTGGTTTTCTTTTAAATACGTCAGTTATTCAGATATACTTCGAGGAATAGTCCTTACAGAAAAAGTGGACGTTCGAAGCGGTCCGGGCGAGAGCTTCCAGACACTTTTCGTGGTCCATGAAGGATTTAAGTTTTCGATTGTCAAAGAAACCAATTCCGGCTGGACGAGAATAACGCTTGATAATGGTTTTAACGGCTGGATTCCTGATAATGTCTGCGGAAAAATAAATCCTTTGTAGAGCCTTCGCTAACGCATCGAATTGGCTCACCCATTCATATTATTTGATTAATATTTTTACTTTTGTTATGATTAAGAGAAAAGGGCGTTCATCCCAATTATATTCTATTATCTGATGCAAAAAAGGATAGTATATGAAGTTATACTGGTATCTTTTATGTGCGATTCTGTTGTTAACGGTAACTGGTTGCGGTCAAATAACAAAAAGCTCAGGAAATACCGCTCCGATAATAATTAGTGTTGCCAAACCAAATCTCTACGTTATTGATGGACAGGGGGTCTCATTGAATTTTGCCGCCACTGATGCTAATGGCGATAGCCTTACTTACTTATGGGAATGCTCAGCGGGAATGCTTTCGGCAACGAATACAACGTCTGTAAGTTGGACGGCGCCTAACTTCACTGGAAATAGCGATATTATATCAATTACAGCAAAAGTGAGTGACGGTACTGATGAGTCCGGATATTCCTGGCTATTTTATATCAATTACCCGACAAGCAATGTAACCCAGAATAATAACAATAATAATAACCAGAACAACAATTCTGGTGCATATCAGCAGCCGGTTACCGTTGATCCGACGATTACTCCTGCAATTCCTGCCGGCATTTATGTTAACACCCAGATAGCCGAAATTATTCTTACCTGGAACGCTGTTACAACCTACATGGATGGAAGTGCGATAGGGAATAATTTGTCCGGCTATAGAATATATCGGTCAATAGCAGAGGCCGGGCCATTCAATACTCGGTATCAAGAAGTGTCAGCGAACACTACGACCTATACTGACCGGGGGATTGGAGTTCAGTATTGGTATAAGATCACAGCTATCTCGAAAGATGGAAAAGAGTCCTTACAATCAGGGACCGTAAGTTCCTTAGATAATATTGCTCCAGCAATTCCTGCAAGTTTGGGGGTTCGCGGATATAGCCCGGTTAATTCAACTATGATGCTATCCTGGGCTGAAAACGGAGAGACTGATATTGCCGGATATAAGGTCTACAGAGCAGATGGTGATTCCAATTATGAAGGGGTGTACCATTATATTGGAAAAACTGGACACACTTCCTATTTAGATGCCACGACAGCACCAAACAGTGATTATTGGTATCGGATAAGTTCGTATGATTTTTCCGGTAACGAGAGCGTGATGTGTCAGCGTTATTATACTAATAATCAGTCGCCTGTTAATGTTACTGGACTTTCTGCTGGAACCGGAATAGATACAGGCTCAATTATTTTATCCTGGAATGGGAACTCCGAGAGGGACCTTGCAGGATATCGATTGTATTGTTTGATAGGTGGTACGTATCAGCTCCTAAGAGATGAAACCGTGATAAAGGCAGGTCCTTATATAATAACCGGGTTAAATTCAGGCCAAGTCTACAGCTTCTATGTTATAGCGGTAGACAACTATTTGAATTATTCTCCTGGCGCATCAAATCTAGCTTCAGCTGCCGCCAGGTAAGGTATTGAAATTAGCAGTCTTCTTCAGTGTAACAGTAAAATATTCCACTAATGCCTTCTTCAACCGCCTGATCATAGCATTTTAAAGAGGCTTCAAGCCCTTGTTCTAAGTACTCGGCTCTCTCTGGAATAAAGTGTTCTTCAACTTTAAGCGGCTTCCATTCTTCATTATTAATATATCCGCAGGCCTGTTCAATTGCGCTATCACTATTCTCAGCTTTTACCCAGCAATTCACGTATGCCCCTAAATGTTGTGCTTTTTCAGTATTACAATCTAATGGTTCAGCTTGTATCATAAAATAATATATGTCCATTACTAGCTCCATTGCCCCTTATTATATAATCAGGCCCATAGCTATCGTATTTTCGTCTACGCTAAGCTATACAAGGCATTTGATCCATTTGTTATTATATCATGGATGTAGTTCGGATGCTTGTCGGATATGAAATCTAAGAGGCGTTTACTCGAGTTTGTTATTGTTGAGATTTTTTCGGAGACAGAGCTAATTAGTATATATTTCCAAAGGATGCAGTAAATGACCCTGGGATCTCAAAGTCATTTCCGGCATCGTCATGTCCATAGAATGTTATAGAAGCATTTACCCCGATAAACCAACTATAAACACTCTGATCTGACAGGTTGTTTACAGCATAAGTATTTAGGATCAATTTCCACTGTTGGTCATTGAAGAATGGAAAAGAAAACTTTACGGTCTCATTTGGTTTAATATATACTGTAGTTTTTGTTGAGTATTCGGGGATTGGTGTGGAAGAAAGTGTTGTATTCTGGTAGGAGAGTTTGACTTTGTATGAGGTTATTGTTATTCCCGGGAGGTTCTCTGTCCGTATTATGCTTAAAGGATTAGAAGGCGTATTCACCTCGGCCTTTATATTCACAGCCGGAAGTTCGGTTTTTACAAATTTGCCGTCATCAGCAAGCAGATCTACCTGTGCAGGTATCTGGTCAAACCCTTGCAACCTGGGAGTTACCTGGCTTTGTACGTTAGAGCAAGATGAGAGCGACAGTAATAATAATATGCTGATTAGTAGGCTAATTAAGATTGATAGATATTTTTTCATGTCCGGTTTCCTCTGAACTATAAAGAATAGTAGCATTTTTAAAATGATATTGTCAATTTTTGATGTATAGTAGTATAGTTGGGATACAATGTATTAAGACCAGACAATTTCCCTGGCATGGTAGAGTGTATATGAACGACAAGAAAACACCGTATCTTATTACTGATAATCGTAAAGCCCGGTTTAATTATTCGATAATTGAGACGTACGAAGCCGGTATTGTACTTTCTGGAACTGAGGTAAAGTCCATTCGGCATCATCAGGTGAACCTTAACGATAGTTTCGCCCGGGTAGTGAATGGCGAAGTCTGGATTACTAACATGCATGTTAATCCTTATGAACAGGGAAACATGTTTAATCCACCTCCGGCAAGAGAAAGAAAGTTGCTTCTTCATAGTAACGAAATAAGAAAATTATTTGGGAAAATTAAAGAAAAAGGACTTACGCTTATTCCTCTCAATCTACACTGGAAAGGGAACAAAGTAAAAGTAGACCTTGCACTTTGCAAAGCTAAGAAGCTCTATGATAAACGCGAAGATATGAAAAAGAAAGATAGCGATAAGGAGATAGAAAGAGCTATTCGAGGTAGGGGGTAACCGAAGAGAGGTCTATTTCCCTTGAATAAACAATTTTCTGCAAAGACTGTATACAAGCTAACTCAATGTCCTTATTGTCACCGGAAGTCTCTAAAAAGTTAGCTAAATAGGCTAATGATTGTTTGTTTTTAATAAAGCCCAGCTGCGAAATCGCAGATATTTTTATATCATTATCTGAATCAACCCCAAAAAATTTTAATAGATTAAAAGTTCGGGGATCGTCGAAATTACCAATATAGTCGATCATGTCCAGTATTTGGGCCTTTGCAGAATCGAGAAGAGTATTGACGACGCTGGCAGCTTGCATATCTCCTTGTTCTGAGATATCGAGCATTTCGAGCAAACTGGTTTTTTTTATGTCATTTCCCGGCTCATAACGGGGTGATTTTTTTGGCTCGGCAATCTCTGAAAGCTTAAAGAATTCCGCCATTTTGTAAACTCTGTGTTTTTGGTAATAGCTATAGGTTTCGTTATTAAGATAGTCGGTCAGAGACAGAGATGCCGGTACTTTTCCATAAGATTCTATAATAAAGCCGATTAAGTCTATGGAGTCTATGCTTGCCGATTTTAATTTAATGGTAAGAAAATTGTCAATATCAGCTTCTTTGGTCAATTCGTCTATTTTTTGATAGGCAGCTTTTGAGAAAGGAGAAGTTGCCAGAAGTTCTCTCAAGAGATTTTCTTTTTTGCTAAATGCAGAGAAATTAATAACTTTATGCTTTTTCATGAATTATAATAGTAACATATACTACAGAAATAGAAAATGAGCTAATAATTGCCGGGTGAATAAGCAAACGTCCTAACCGCCCGCGAAGAAGCAGGTTTTTTGATGCACTTCAATGTAAGATAATCGTTTCTGCCAGATAAGAAATAGAGGCACCGGGAAATGTCCTCAGTGCCTCATGAAAGTTAGAATGAAAACTTATATCCGCCAAGGAAGTTCAGCATCGATTTTTCGACATTTTTTGCTTTAAAACTGTTTAGTCCCGTTTCCAGGAAGACAGCTTCATTTTTCATATCTAAAAACGATATACTTCTTTCTACTCCTAATACAATGTTATACCCGGCATTTGCTCCGGAGGCAAAAGGAAGATTGATTCCAGCACCTGCGTAGAACGCCATTGGGTCTTTCGATTTCTTGAACCTGACGAGCTCAGTGATATAAGCTACCGTCGAGCTAGTACTGCCATCTTGGGCAGTACCGACACTAATTCGAGTAAACAATGCTGTAGTATCAGATAAAACAACCGGAAGCACAGTAGCGTCCGCAATTATACCAAATGCTGGAGCAATCGCGCCGATTCTGAGTCCAAGTTGAAAATCCGGCAATGGATCACGAACACTCTTAACTACAACTGGTTGTGCTGGAATTGGATCTTTAACATCTGCAACTTCTTGTATTACCTCTTTTTTAGGCTCTTCTTTTGTCGGTGGTTTAGCGGGGGCAGTATTTGTTTTTATATCCTGAGTAAGATAGGGTGTTTTTGTTGTTGTCGTTTTTGGTAATATTTCGACTGCTTTTCTGGTAACTTTCTGATACGTCCTTGTTGCGCTGAAACCATAGTTTGATAGTGCAAAAGTTAATACTAAGGCTGTTATAATAATTTTTCTATACATATTTATCCTCCATGCTTAATCTCGTAACAAATAATATTGTCCGTTGTCTACTGACGATGTCACAATCAATACGTTTATTGCTTTTTAGCTGTTTTGTTATTTCTTGCAGTATCCGAGCTAAAAAACGCTATTAATTGTGACACCTCCTTTTGCTCTATAGAAATAATAGTAACGATTTTTTAGTTGTGACAGAAACAAAAAACTGCGACTCAAAGCTTAGTTTTGGTAGAGTCCCGATAGTCGATTATGTTTAATTTTCGGAGCATTTTGCAACGCATATACCAGACCCATTCATATCATAATAAATGAGTGCGAATTCTGTCAATCCCTTATAGGCTTTGAACCCGGAGAGTTCTTTTGAGCTTTTGATGAGAATAAAATCTGCGGTCTGTCCTCTTTTTTATTTTGCTTTCGCATTGGACTGTTCTCGTTGTTTTGCTATTCCGATAGTTCCACAACCTATAGGTTTTCCTGAGTTACCTGAGGGTTGGGTTATATAATCGTCTGCCCGTTCATGAATAACGATGGCACGCCCAATAACGTTATTATTGCCTCCTAATGAGATGTGTTTGCCAATAGTATTGACTGAGGCGACACCTTTCTGGTTAGCAGTTATATTGCCAAGGTCCCCGGCATGTCTGCTCTTTGAAGCTGGAGAACCATGCTGGGATTTGTTTGGATTGAAATGACCTCCCGCGGCACTTGCATCTGCATTGCAGGTGCCATACTCATGGATGTGGATACCGTGAACCCCAGGTGTTAGCCCAGTTATTGTTCCGCTAATTCTAACACCATTGTCCGTCTGTCTGAACGAGAGTAATCCAGTTACCTTGCTCTTGTTTGCAGGATTAATAAACGCTGCAGCATTAGGCTCAACTGTTTTTACACTTGCCTGTCTTGTGCAGGCTGTTATAAGGAATATTCCTAAAAATAAAAGCATACATTGCATAATAGGCTGTTTCATAAAGTTCCTCCTCGTATAAAAGTAAACGATACCCCGGTAGGAAGGGTTACGGACTAAAAAAGTATTGGTGTTCAGGTGTCATCACCTCCCTGGCACGCATTATACGCAGTTCATAAAAAAAGTAAATTGAGCCAGGGTTATTAATGTTGATTTCGTCAGTCGCAGGATTTGACAAATTCAATCCGGTAAAATATCATAAAAGTGGGTTCAGAGTTCATCCACAAATTAACTCTGAAGGATAATAGAAGATAGGCGGGCCACTATCAAAACATATTTTTATGTTTTGATAGTGGTCTTTTTTTATGCTTGCTAATATCTGGGAAGCAATATAATTTTCGAGGAGAGCATAAATGAAAAAACTAACTGTGGGAGTATTTGGTTTTGGAAAAACAGGCAGACTTGTTGCCGGAGAATTCTTAAAAAGCGATGAGTTTCACCTTTCATGGGTCATCCGCGAGAGTCGTACTGATAATCACAAATATGCCAGCCGATTACTTGGCTTTGAATTCGACCGTGGAGAGATTTATTCCATAGATGATATTACTGAGGATTTCTACGTAAAAAATCATACCGATCTTATTATTGATTTCTCCAGTTCCACTGGGATCTATTCCTATGCCCCAGCAGCTTACCAGGGAACAAGGATTGTATCAGCCATCTCGAAGTACGAACAGCAAGACCTTGATCTGCTTAAATCATTAAGTTCACAAACACCGGTTTTATATTCTCCCAATATTACTCTTGGGGTTAATGTGCTGTTAATTGCTGGACAAATTCTTCAGAAAATTGCGCCGCATGCTGATATTGAAATCGTTGAGGAACACTTCAGGGAAAAGAAAGAAGTATCCGGTACAGCAAAGAAAATAGCTAAAGCACTTAACTTGAGCGAACAAGAACATATTAATTCAATTCGAGTTGGCGGTATTGTAGGCCGTCACGAAATCATTTTTGGACTACCCAACCAAACGATGCGCCTTGTTCATGAGAGTTTTAATCGTGCGGTATTTGGTCAGGGAGCAATATTTGCGTCAAAATGGCTTGTTAATCAGCCCGCTGGCCTATACTCGATGGAGAATATTATTGCCGAGATGTTCAAACAGAATATTCCTGTTTATTAATGCTTTACCCATAAATCGATCTGGTATTTCAATAAGAAACAACATCTATAAAGACTAATAGCTTACTGTTAACGAGCTATTCTTTAGACCGTGTTGGTATTTGCGGTGCTGGAATTACTTGTTTTATATCAAAAACTATTTTCTGGTAAGCTGTTTTATTAATTTCCTGGTTATTGGAAAAATCTTATATATAAGAATATTGAACTAATAACAAAGGAAATAAAGGTTATTAATAGTCCGTATTTCAGGAATCGCCAAAAAGAAATCTTACAGCCGAACGCATGAGCCGATTCAGCAATGATTACATTTGCCGCAGCACCGATGATGGTGGCATTACCACCTAAGCATGCCCCGAGAGAAAGGCTCCACCAGAGGGGATATACATCCATACTTGCTTTCAACTCGTTTATTAGAGGAACCATGGTTACTGTGTAGGGAATATTATCAATTATTGCAGAAAAAACCCCTGATGCCCAGAGAATAAGCATAGCAGTTGACTTTTGGTCGCCTTGTGTGAGCGTTAGAACCTGACTTGCCAGTAACTTAACTCCACCATGTTCCGCAAAGGAGCCGATAATTATGAATAATCCTATGAAAAAAAAGATGGTTGTCCATTCAACTTCGTGCATGACTTGGCGTGGTGTCTCAAAGAGCATGAGTATGCTTGCCCCGAACAGGGCTATGACATAAGCATCGATATGGATAATTTCGTGCAGCATAAATCCTGCGATCACCAGTAATAACACTATGAGGGACCTTATCATTAGTGGTTTATTGGTTATCGTCTTTGAATTATCAAGACAGGCAACCTTTTCCATAAGTTCAACACTTGATTGTAAATCTTTGCGGAACATATACAGCAGTACCAAGACACTAATAATGAGTATAATAATAATCACTGGAGTCAATTCTCTGACAAAATCCATAAAGGTCAGACCGGCTGCTGAACCGATGATGATGTTAGGCGGATCTCCAATAAGGGTCGCAGTTCCTCCGATATTGGAGGCAATAATTTCTGTTATCAGGAATGGAATAGGATCAATTTTCAATTCTCTTGCGATAGTATAAGTAATCGGTAGAATAAGCACTACAGTTGTAACATTATCAAGAAGCGCAGAAAAAAAGGCAGTAAACATTGCTAAAGAGAATAGTATTAGCTTGGGACTGCCTTTGGTATGTTTCAGCATCTCAATTCCTAACCAATTAAATACACCGCTTCGGCTGGTTATATGGACAATAATCATCATGCTTATGAGTAGAAATATCACAGCAAAATCTATATGAGCAAAGACTTTTGCTGCTGGGGTATGGTCAATCATGAGCATGAGCGCTGCGCCAAGCATCGCGACGGTGGTCTTAGGAAATTTCTCCCAGGCTATAAAAAGATAAGATATTATAAGTATAAGTGATGAAATAACGAGCATATTCATTGTAATTACTTTTTATTTCTTGTGCATAATAATGATTTTTTTTAAAAGTTCAGGTTTTAACTCTGAGGTCAGTGAATCGCTAGAATCTGATTTTCTTTTCATACGCAGAACCCTGGCAATAACTAGAATTACGAGACTCCAAGGTATTAGAAGAGTTAATAAACAAGTCTTATTTATAATCGCCATATAATCCTTTCTTAAATCAGGCAACCCAAATAGTCTTTTGGAACTGTATAGCTATGGCAGTTGGTCCGGTCTTTTTCATAGCAGTGGCTCTACCGGCAACATACGAAAGAGATAAGACAATCCACATACAGAGAATGACAAAGAGAGTCTTTTTGCCAATCGAATTATAGAGGCAACTTAAAACTAGGCCGGCTGGCTTTTTGATAATATCTCCGTCTTCTAATTTAAAACTTTTATGAGGTCTGCCAAATTCACTAATGAGAAAAAGGAGTAAGAGAAAAAGTATACAAAATGAGAGAGCAATCAATTGCAACTGATGATTCCATGACAGTCGGTGAAGAAACAAAAAAGACCCAATAATCATGATAGGAATAATTATTCTTCGGAAACAAATATAGGTAATCTGTCGTAATTCTGGAAAAATCCGAAAAATAACATCCCGGACAAACAGTATCATGAGTACTATAGTACTAAGCAATATGGTGGTAACGTATATAGATATCGCATTAATAGAAACACTAATATAAGAGAGTCTTAGGAAATGGGCAAAGCCTACACGATAAGCAAATGTAATCAGATATGCGAGTAAAGGTATCACAAGAAAAATAGCAAAATCTGTAACCGATTGTCTTTTTTTATGTTCTATTGGTTCTTCAAGCATACTGATTATCCTTACAGAATTAGATGTGCACTGGGGTTGAGAAGGGGACCCCAGTGCCATAGGGAACTAAAAGGAGAACATATAGCCTCCAAGGAAGTTGATCAAAGAATTGTTTGTGTCATCTGATTTGAAGCTGTTCAGACCTGTTTCCAGGAAAACAGCCTCATCTTTCATTCCTAAGAACGAAAGTTTTCGCTCTACTCCAAGGACGATATTAAATCCGGTACTTGCACCAGTTGCAAAGGGTATGTTTATTCCCGCACCAGCATAGAAGGCTATCGGGTTATTCTGGTTTTTGAACCTGATAAGCTCATTAATATATGCTACGGTGGAACTTGCACTTCTCTCCTGCGCCATGCCAACACTAACACGTGAAAAAAGAGCCACTGTCTCAGATAATGCTACGGGAAGCACCGTCGCATCAGCAATAATGCCAAAAGCTGGGGCAATCGCTCCTGTCCTTATGCCAAACTGTAAAGCTGGTAGATCCGGTGATATAGGTGGTTCTGGCTTTTTTTGTTCTGGCGCTTGTGTGATCGTTTCTTCTGGTTCAGTTTCCTTCTTTGGCTCTTCTTGGAGTGGTGGCTTTGCAGGTGCAGTATTTGTATTCAAGTCAGTAATATCCTTGTATGTTGTTTGTATTTCGGATTTCGGCACAACTTTAACATTCTTTCTGGTTACTTTTTGGTATGTCCTTGTCGCACTAAATCCATAGTTAGAAAGTACAAATGTCAGTATTATCATAGTTGCAATAAATCTTTTCTTCATATAGTTATTTCCTCCCAAAATTACTTTTTTATTTTTCATGCGATAGCACCCTTAATATCTTTCACAGACACTTTGTTATATAATTAATAAGAGTTTTATTGCTGATAAACTATGTATAGATAAAAAAATAGCCACTACCATAGCTTAACTATAATAGTGGCCCGCCTATTAATTGTAATTAACCTCCGGAATTATTTTAAAAACATTCCGGACCCACTATAAGCTTAACTACTATTAATAGATTTTGTCAATATCATGTATTTCAACGAATCAAATCATTTAAAAGGCTGTACATCAAAGATGGGGGAATTCCTGATAAGATATTAGTTAATCAGACTATATCAAGAAAGGAATTCCCTTATGGAAATAATAGCAGATCAACTTA